>NCDS01000108.1:11513-14346 GCA_002280315.1 Rhodobacterales bacterium 32-66-7
CCACGATCACCGGCGAGACCGGCTATTTCGACAGCCGGGTGGTGTTTGTCTCTGAGTCCGGGCCGAAGAACGCGCGGCTGAAGCGCCTTGCGGTGATGGATTACGACGGGGCGAATGTGGCTTATCTGACCGACAGCGCCTCGATCGTGCTGGCCCCGCGCTTTTCGCCTGCCGGGGATCGGATCCTTTACACCAGCTACGAATCCGGGTTCCCCCGGATCACGCTGATGGATGTGGGCACGCTGGCGCGCCAGTCGCTGGATGAACAAGAGGGGACGATGACCTTTGCCCCCCGGTTCAGCCCGGATGGCAGCACGGTCGTCTTCAGCCTGGAGCGGGGCGGCAATACCGATATCTACGCGCTGAACCTCTCCTCGGGCGGGTTGACGCAGCTGACCAACGCGCCGTCGATCGAGACCGCGCCAAGCTTCAGCCCCGATGGCAGCCAGATCACGTTCGAGAGCGACCGCACCGGCACGCCGCAGATCTATGTCATGCCGGCGAGTGGCGGCGAGGGGACCCGAATCTCCGGCGGTGCGGGGCGCTATGGCACCCCGGTCTGGTCACCGCGTGGCGATTTCATCGCCTTCACCAAGCAGAACGAGGGCCGCTTCCACATCGGCGTCATGCGCACCGATGGCAGCGAGGAACGCCTTTTGACCGCCAGCTTCCTGGACGAAGGTCCGACCTGGGCCCCGAACGGCCGCGTGTTGATGTTCACGCGTGAGACGGCAGGGGCCGAGGGGCAAACCTCGCTTTGGTCGGTCGATATCACCGGGCGCAACTTGAAGCAGATCGCGACCGATGGACCAGCCTCTGACCCGGCATGGTCGCCACTTTTGCCGTGAAACGACACCCGCCCCTGATTCCCATCGCGGCGCAAAGCTGATACTGTCGCCGCAATCGAGCCAACAAGAAGGATGAACCTCATGACCGTCGCCGTGAAATCGCTGCTTTTGATCGCCGTTCTGGGCCTTGCCGGCTGCAACAACCCCGACCGCTATGGCACGGGCGGGCCCGGGGGGGACACCGGGATCGACACGACCGGCCTGGGCGATCCGAACAACCCGGGCTCCATCGCCTATTTCAACCAACGGGTCGGCGACCGGGTGCTGTTTCAGGTCGATCAGTCGACCCTTACCCCCGAAGCCCGCAGCGTCCTGACCGCGCAGGCGCAGTGGCTGCTGTCAAACCCGGGATATGCCGCGATCATCGAAGGTCACGCGGACGAACAGGGCACCCGGGAATACAACCTTGCCCTGGGGGCGCGGCGCGCGGCTGCGGTGCAGAACTTCCTGATCAGTCAGGGGGTCCCGGCCTCGCGGATGCAGACCACCAGCTACGGTAAGGAAAAGCCGCTTGAGGTCTGTTCGGCAGAGGCATGCTATGCCAAGAACCGTCGCGCCATGACGGTGCTGTCGGCAGGCGCGGGCGTCTGATCGATGCGCGTCATCCGGCTTTGCCTGATCCTGATGCTGTTGCCGGCGCTGGCGGCAGCGCAGGACCGGACCCAGACCCTCGCCGACATCCGGACCGAGCTTGCTTCCCTTGCTGCTGAATTCAACGCCCTGAAAAGCGAGTTGGTGGCCACGGGCGCTGCAACCAGCGGGGCGGCGGGGGGCGATGCGCTGACCCGGATGGACACGATCGAGGCAGAGCTTGCCCGCCTGACCTCGCGCACCGAAGAGGTGGAGTTGAAGCTGAACCGGGTGGTAGCCGACGGCACCAACCGCATCGGCGATATCGAGTTCCGTTTGTGCGAAGTGACGGAGGGCTGCGATATCGGCAACCTTTCGGCAACGTCGGTTCTGGGGGGCGATAGCGGCGGTTCGGCCGCAGCGCTGCCTGATCCCATTGCAGGCGGCGGTAGCCTGGGCGACACCGGCGGGGTCGAGCTTGCGGTCGCCGAGCGGGAGGATTTCGACCGTGCCAAGGCGGTGCTGGCCACGGGCGACTATCGGGGTGCGGCCGATCAGTTCGCGACCTACACAAAGGCCTATCCCGGTGGTCCCCTGATCCCCGAGGCGCATTACCTGCGGGGCGACGCGCTGACCGCGCTTGGCGATACCTCGAACGCGGCCCGGGCCTATCTGGATGCCTATAGCGCCAACCCAACCGGCCCCTTTGCCGCCGACGCGGTCCTGAAGCTTGGCGAGGCGCTGGGCGCGCTGGGCCAGGTGGATGCGGCCTGCCGCACCCTTGCCGCCATTTCGTTCGAGTTTCCGGGCAGTCTGGCCGAAACGCAGGCGGCCGTCGCCATGCAGGGGTTCGGGTGCCAGTAGAAGACCGGTCGTCGGACCGGCTGGTCGGGCTGATCCGCGACCGGTTGCCTCTGGGCGAGACGATCGGGGTGGCCTTGTCGGGCGGTGGGGATTCCACCGCCCTTCTGCATCTTGCCCTTGCCGCAGGGTTCCGGGTCGAGGCGGTGACGGTCGACCACCGCCTTCGCCCCGAAAGCGCGGATGAGGCAGCCAGGGTGGCGGGCGTTTGCGCCAAGCTTGGGGTTCGCCATGCGGTGCGGGTCTGGCAGCACGGCGCGGTGCCCGGCAACCTGATGGACGCCGCCCGGCGCGCGCGGATGCGGTTGATCGAAGCCTGGGCGACCGAGCGGGGGATCGGGCATGTGGCGCTGGGCCATACCCGCGACGATCAGGCCGAAACGCTGCTGATGGGCGTGGCCCGGTCAGCCGGAATTGCGGGATTGTCGGGAATGCGGCCGCGCTGGGGTGAGGGGGTGATCTTTCACCGCCCGCTTCTGGACGCCGGACGGGATGAGTTGCGGGGCTGGCTGCAGGCCGCCGGGATCGGCTGGGTCGATGATCCCTCCAACGAC
>NCDS01000109.1 GCA_002280315.1 Rhodobacterales bacterium 32-66-7
AGCCCAAGCGGCAGTTGCAGGCCATAAAGCCGGTCCGCCACGAAGATAGCACAAAGTTGGCCACCTATCGCCATCCAGCGCAAGGTGATCAGCGTCCGCATCCGGATGCCGTTGGTGCTGCCGTTCTGAACCGGAAGCAAAGGCCCCGCCGTAACCATTCTGTGACCCGGACCGTTTTTGCAAGCTCGGCATTGTTAAGCCGCGTTGCATCTGGGATCAATGCGACCTGAACGACCAGGGGGGACAACCATGACCAGACTTTACGCAACCGTGGCCGCCGCAGCCGTGATCAGCGGCCTTGTCGGGCTTTTCGCCTATGTGCAGCTCAACCAAAGCGACGATCAATTTGCCCAGTGCCGTCAGGGTCAAGTTGCCGGCGGAGACATTGGCGGACCCTTTACCCTGGTCAATCCGGCAGGCGAGACGGTGACCGAGGCCGAGGTGCTGCAAAAGCCGTCGCTGGTCTATTTCGGCTATACCTTCTGCCCCGATGTCTGCCCGTTCGATGTGGCCCGAAATGTCGACGCGGTGGATCTTCTTGCCGCAAAGGGTCTTGAAGTGACGCCCGTCTTCATCTCGATCGACCCAAAGCGGGATACGCCGGAAGCCCTGGGGGAATACGCCGCCAACATGCACCCGAAGCTGATCGCGCTGACCGGCAGCGAGGATCAGGTGAGCGCGGCCTCGCTCGCTTACAAGACGTTCTACAACCGTCAGGATAGCGGCGATGATTTCTATCTCGTCGACCATACGACATTCACCTATCTGATGCTCCCCGGTGTCGGTTTTGTGGATTTTTTCCGCCGCGACATTACCTCGGACGCTATGGCCGATGCGGTTGCCTGTTATGTGAAGGCAGCAACGCCGTAACGCGTCGGTCGATCGGGAAGGGATGAATTATGCCGGAAGACCATGATGCAAGGCTGGGCGCAGATCGCACGCTTCTGTTGGTGGACGATGACGAGGCGTTCGTGAAACGCCTGGCCAAGGCAATGGAAAAGCGCGGCTTTCAACCGGACACCGCGCAAAGCGTGGCCGAGGGCCGGACCAAGGTCATGGCGCATCCCCCCGCCTTTGCCGTGGTGGATTTGCGGCTTGAAGACGGCAATGGGCTTGAGGTGATCGAAGCGCTTCGCGAACGGCGGCCGGATTGCCGGATTGTGGTGCTGACCGGTTATGGTGCCATCGCCACGGCGGTCGCGGCGGTAAAGATCGGTGCAATCGACTATCTCTCCAAACCGGCCGATGCCGATGATGTCACCCATGCGCTGTTGGAAAGCGGCGAGTCGCTGCCAAAGCCGCCGGAAAATCCGATGTCGGCTGACCGGGTGCGTTGGGAGCATATCCAGCGGGTGTATGAGATGTGTGATCGCAATGTTTCGGAAACTGCGCGGCGGCTTTCGATGCATCGCCGCACCTTGCAGCGGATCTTGGCAAAACGCAGCCCACGGTGAGTCTGTTTGTTGCAAAGCCACGACCAAAGGCCTATTCAGTGACGATCTGAATGGACGGAGGATGGAAAATTGGACATCGACCTGCATGAGCTTTCCTTGAAGGAGCTTAAAGACCTGCAATCCCAAGTCGCAAAGGCGATTGGAAACTTCGAGGATCGTCGCAAGCGTGAAGCCCTTGCAGAGCTTGAGGAAATCGCGCGGGCCAAGGGATTTTCGCTGTCCGAACTGACCAGCGTGACGCCGGTGCGCAAGCGCACGCCGTCAACCGCGAAATATGCGAACCCGGCCAACAAGGCCGACACCTGGTCGGGCCGGGGCCGGAAACCGCGCTGGTTTTCGGAAGCACTGGCCAAAGGCAAGAAGCCCGACGACATGGCGCTTTGATCAGGCCTGCGCCTGCAACCATCTTAGAAATGCCCGGGCGGCGGCACGTTGCGGCCCGGGCAAGGTAATGACGAAATAAGCCGGCAACTTCTCGGGGCTTTCGTGGACGACGGATAACCGGCCCTCCGCGACATCGGCTTCGATCAGGGCCATGCTTTCCACCACCAGCCCCAAGCCTTGCCGCGCGGCGGCAATTGCCAATTCCTCGCCCGGGAATTCGGTCGCGCTCAGGCTTTCGGGATCAAGACCAAGGGTGCGCAGGAAGTTGTCCTGCTCGGGCCAATTGCGGGCAAGGATCCACTCCATTCCTTGCATCTCTGCCAGCGTCAGCGTCTGGCCGCTCGCCAACAGCGACGGTGCCCCGGCGACAACCAGCCGGGCCGAGGCGAGGTAGGTGACCGCCAACCCCGGCCAATCGCCGTTGCCATAGCGGATGCCAAGGTCCATCCGTTCTCGGTGCAGGTCCACGACCTTGTTGTCGGGATGCAGCGACAGGCCGATGTCGGGATACTGCTCCCAGAAATCGCGCAGGCGCGGCATCAGCCATTGCGCGGCGAAGCTGGCGGTCAGCGTCACCCGGACCGGCTGGTCCGCCTCACCCGATCGCAGCGCCTCGACCCCGCGCTGGATGACAGAGAAGCCCTCGCCCAGCGCGGCGGCGAGCCGCTCCCCCTCGACCGTGAGACTGACGCCACGGCCTTCGCGCTGCACCAGGGACCGGCCAAAGTGATCCTCCAGCGCGCGGACCTGTTGGGCCACCGCAGCATGGGTCACGTTCAGCGCCCGCGCCGCCTGCGAGAAGCTGCGCAGGTCCGCCGTCGCCGCAAAAGCCCGCAACGCGGTAAGTGAGGGCAGCGCACGCCAATCCACCATATGTTAGGCCACCTATCATTGACACAGAGTTTCTGAGTCGCAGATCAGCGCAGTTTTGGGCAAAAGACCAGCGTTCGCACCGGAATGGAGAAAGAAAATGTTGAACATATTTGCCGAGGCCCTGTTGCTGGCCACCCGCCTTGACCGCCCGGGCGTGACCGACCATCGCCTCCGGCCGCCGGCCGAGTTCCACGATGAAGAGGCGAGACGCCTGCCAGCGCAACCCCGGACCAACGGCAGGTGAGCCGGGTTTCGCGCCCTCAACCGCAGTCCTGCAAAAGCGACTGCACCCGCGCCACGTAATCCGCCCGCACCTCTGCGGGCGGACGCAACTTTATCTCCAGCCCCTTGATCACCTCGGGCGCCGGTTTGCCGAACAGCTTGTCGGCCTCACCCTCGCGAAAGCCTGCGATTCGCACCGCCTCCAGCCAGGCGCTGATCTTGTCCGCCGCCTTGATCGCCTTCTTGATCGGCGCGGGCAGCAGCGCAGGCAGGCCGAAGCGCAGGTGGATCGCGACCGACAGCCGCTGGTCCAGCTCACCATAGCCCGGGCCGACTGCCGCCTTCACCGGGCTGATCATGTCGCCGATCACATATTCCGGCGCGTCATGCAGCACGGCCGCCAACCGCCAGCGCGGCCCCTGACCGGGATTGGCGCGGGCAAAGATCGTCTCGACCAGAAGCGAGTGTTCCGCGACCGAATAGGGCCAGTCGCCGCGCGTCTGACCGTTCCAGCGCGCGACGAAGGCAAGGCCGTGGGCGATATCCTCGACCTCGATATCCATCGGGGTGGGGTCCAGAAGATCAAGCCTGCGCCCCGACAGCATCCGTTGCCACGCCCGCGCCGCCATGGGTCAGATCAGCGCGACGTAAGGGTCGGGGTACCGCGCAAGAAGCGAAAGCGCCGTCTTCCGCGCGGCCAGATGTTCCATCGCGATGCCGAAGACCTCTCGCAGTCGCAGCGGGTCGGGCGATTGCGGGGCGGGCACTTTTGGCAGCAGCTCGGGGAAGTGGCGGCCAAAGAACTCACGGTAGGCCAGGTTGTAGCGGGCGTCGAGCGTTCGGGGCAAAGCCCGGTCCGGTTTGTCGTTGCCGATGAAATGGGTGATGAAGACCGGGTAAGTCAGGCTTAACAACGGCAGGCGCTTGCTGTTTTGCCAATTCCACGCCGGGGCAAGCTGGGCAAACCCGCCCCAAAGCGCCAGGTTGGTGATCGACTGGTCAGTATAGCGGATCGCGGCCGGATGTGAGGTCAGCATGTCGAAGCTGCGCTGATCGACATCCTGCGCAACATAGGCCGCCGTATCGATCAACAGAAGGCCGGAGTTGCAGTAGGGCGCCGCACCAAGGCCAGCCAACTGATATTCGCGCGCGTGGTAGGTCGCCTCGTAAAGGAACGGCACGTCAAGGACGGCCCCCACCGGATGCGGACCGATGTCGATATCAAGCAGCCGGTCGCAATCGCCGCCCGAGACATACATGTCGCAGTCAAGCGCAAGGAGGCGGCGGTAGCGATCCTTCAGCTCACGCGGCAGCATGTTGCGGTCCAGGGGCGTGGTCGTGCCCGGAAACCGCGCCATCTTGGGCAGCCGCTTCAAAGCCGCCATCACCGCGTCGGGCGGATCGGATACCCGGTGCAAGCCAATCTTCAGCGGCGCAGCCCAGTCCGGCAGTTGCAGGTCATCGCGTGAGGCGATGAGGATGTCGAACCCGCGCCAAGGGTTGTGATGATCGATCTGCCAGGCCATGAACAGGGCCAAGGGAAAGTAGTTCCGGTCGCAGCAGAACACGACGGCTTTGTCATGGCGGTCGGTGGCGGACATGAAAGCTCCTTCCGGTGACCAGTCTCCACAGGTTGGGCGGCATGGCAAGCCTGCATGTCATGGCAGGCTACAGCAGCGCGCGGTAAGGGTCGGGATAGCGCGCGATCATCGCGCTTGCGACCGGGGCCATGCTCAGATCGCTCAGCAGCATTCCGAGATGCTCCCTGAAGTTGAGCGGGCGGGCCTCAGGCGGGGCGGCAAGATCGGACAGCGCCTCGGGAACGTATAGCGTCATGAAATCGCGGTAAGCCTGATTGAAACGCACCGGCAATATGGTGTTCGAAACACGGTTCGGTTTGTTCTTCCAGACGAAATGATGATTGAAGACCGGATAAAGATGCGTCAGCCGCGGCAGGTGCGCGTCCAGATGCCAGTTCCAGCAGGGCGCAAGCTGCGCAAACTTGCCTTGCAAGGCCAGGTTTATCAATGTCTGATCTCCGGCCTTGAAGTTCGCCGGATAGGTCGTGCAGACCTCGAAAGAGCGACGCTCGACCTCCTGATCGCGATAGGCCTTGGTATCAATCACCAGAAAGCCGCTGTTCAGATACGGCAAGGCCTGGATACCTGCATCGCGATACTCGTCGGGATGCGGCGCGGCTTTCAGGAAGAACTGACAGTCCAGCACGGCGGCAAGCGGATGCGGCCCGATGTCGATATCCATCAACCGGCCAAGGTCGCCGCCCACCACATACATGTCGCTGTCCATGTAGATGATGCGCCGGTATCGATCCCCAAGCTCCCGCGCGAGCAGGATGCGCAGAAGCGGCGCCATCGACCCGAAGAACCGTGCAACCTCGGCCTCCGGGGGCAACGCTCCCGACCGGTGGAGGACGATGCCGTAGGGCCTCGCCCAGTCAGGCAGCGCAAGGTCGTCTTGCGAGGCGATCACGAAATCGAACCGCCGATGCGGGTTGAGATGCGCAATCTGCCAGATCATGAACAGGGCAAAGGGAAAGTACTTGCGGTCGACGCAGAACGCGACCGCGCAATCGTGGTTGTGCTGGCCTGACATGGACACTCCTGCAACTCGGTCGCAGACTTCATGTCCACCGAAAGAGTTCAAGCAGTTTCTACCAGAGGGCGAGTCTTTGCCGAGCGGGCGCTGACCTAGATCCGCAGCACGACCCGCCCGTCGATCTGCCCCGCGCGCATGCGGTCGAAGATCGCGTTGATGTTCTCCAGCCGGTCCCAGCTGAAATGCGACGCGACCTTGCCTTCACCGGCGAAGGCAAGCGCCTCGGCGAGGTCGTTGCGGGTGCCGACGATCGACCCGCGCACGGTGATCCGCTTCAGCACCACCTGGAAGATCGGCAGCGGGAAGTCGCCGGGCGGCAGGCCGACCAGGGACAGGAACCCACCCCGGCGCAGCATCGCGACGCCCTGACCGAAGGCCGCGTTCGACACGGCCGTCACGAGGCAGCCGTGCACGCCACCCATCAGCCTTTGCAACTCCTCCGCCGGATCAACCTCGGCCGCGTTAAGGGTAAGGTCGGCCCCCAGCGACCGCGCGAGGGTGAGCTTGTCCTCGGCAATATCGATGGCGGCGACATGAAGGCCCATCGCCTTGGCATATTGCACCGCCATGTGGCCAAGGCCCCCGATGCCCGAGATTGCGACCCAGTCGCCCGGCTTGGCCTCGGTCTCTTTCAGCCCCTTGTAGACCGTCACCCCGGCGCACAGAAGCGGGGCAGCCGGGCCGAAGTCGACATTGTCCGGCAGGCGGCCGACATAGTTCGCATCGGCCCGCACATACTCGGCATAGCCGCCGTCCACGGAATAGCCGGTCATCTCTTGGCTCTCGCACAGCGTCTCCCAGCCGCCGACGCAATGCACGCAGCGCCCGCAGGCAGTGTGAAGCCAGGGCGCGCCGATCCGGTCGCCTTCCTTCAGATGGGTGACACCGGGACCGACAGCCGCCACCTCGCCCACGCCTTCATGGCCCGGGATGAACGGCGGTTGTGGCTTGACCGGCCAATCCCCGCTTGCGGCATGAAGGTCGGTATGACAGACGCCCGAGGCGCGGACCCGCATCAGGATCTGGCCCGGGCCAACCGCTGGCACCGGCACCTCGCGGATATCCAGGGGTGCGCCCAGCGCGGTGACGACGGCGGCTTTCATGGTCTTCGGCAGTGACATGCTGATCTCCTGTTGCGGTAGGGTTGCGATGCCGTGGCTTTACCCCCCCGCCCCGACCCCCGCCTTGATTTGCCGCAAGCCCAGCCGATTGCCGCGCCCGGCCCGCCATGCTATCTGCGCCCCAAACCCGTGGATCAGGAGTGCGCCAGATGGCGAAAGACTATATCGTCAAGGACATCGCGCTGGCCGACTACGGCCGCAAGGAACTGACCATCGCCGAGACGGAGATGCCGGGCCTGATGGCCTGCCGGGAGGAGTTTGGCCCGACCCAGCCCCTGAAAGGCGCGCGCATCGTCGGCTCGCTGCACATGACGATCCAGACCGCTGTGCTGATCGAGACGCTGACCGCCCTTGGCGCCGATGTCCGCTGGGCGTCGTGCAACATCTTCTCCACCCAGGACCACGCCGCCGCTGCCATCGCCGCCGGTGGCACCCCGGTCTTTGCCGTGAAGGGCCAGACCCTGACGGAGCATTGGGATTACCTCGACCGTTC
>NCDS01000110.1 GCA_002280315.1 Rhodobacterales bacterium 32-66-7
AACCGACCTTCTGGTCGTCAACAAGGGTGAGGCGGCGGACTTGCTTGGCCGGGCCGAAGCCGGGCTGGATGCCGAACGCGCCGCTGCCGATCTTGCCCAGAAGGGTCCCGGCGCGGTGATCGTGACGCTAGGGGGCGAGGGTCTCGTGCTGGCGGGCGCAAAGGGGGCCGGGCACTACCCGGCGCCCCGGGTCAAGGTCGTGTCCACCCACGGCGCGGGCGACGCCTTCATCGGCGCGCTCGCCGCCGAATGGGCGCGCGGGGCCAGCCTCGCGGATGCCGCAGCCTTTGCCCAGACCGCCGCAGCCCTGCATGTCAGCCGCCCCGTCGCCACCCGCGCCCGCCCCACAGAAACTGAGACCCGAGCCCCGGTTTTCCTTTCTGCACAAGTATCCCACGGGGGTCCGGGGGTGTGAAACCCCCGGCGCGCATGAAGCAAGACCGGCCTCAGCTTCCCGCCATCGGCACCAGAGCCGCCGGGATCAACCCCTCCGCCGCCAGCACCTGCCACAGCCGCTCTGGGATCACCGCCGCCGCCGCGGCAAGATTGCTCTCCATTTCCGACAATCCCTGCCCGCCCGGAATCACGCTGACCACAGCGGGATGCAGGAGCGGGAACTGCAGCGCCGCCTTGACCAGGGCCACCCCTTCGGCCGCACAGACCGCCTGCAACCGTGCGACGCGCTGAAGCACCTCTGCGCTGGCCGGCGCATAGTCGTAGGTCGCCCCGGGGCGCGGGCCGGTGGCGAGAACGCCGGAATTGTACGGCCCCCCGATCACCACCCCGACGCCCGCCCCCGCCGCCCGGTCCATGAACCCAAGCGCGCCCTGCTCCAGAAGCGTGAAGCGACCGGCCAGCAGAAAGATGTCGAACGCCCCCCGTGCCATCAGCCAGTCGCAGGGTTGCCACTCGTTCAACCCGGCCCCGAACCCCGCGATCACCCCCTCGTCGCGCAGGCGGCACAGGGCGCGGTAGCCGCCGGACATGAACTCGGCCAGCCGGGCATCCATGGCCGCCGCACCGCCATGGGTAAAGATATCCAGATCATGGGCGTAAAGCAGGTCGATCCGGTCCAGCCCCAACCGCTCCAGACTGGCCTCGACGCTGCGCAGGACGCCGTCATGGCTGTAATCGAACCGCTCCTTCCGCGACGGCACGTCAACCCATTTCCCCGCCCCGTCGCCCGTGCCTTGCGGCACCGCCGCCAAGAGCCGCCCGACCTTGGTCGAGATCAGATAGTCACCGCGCGGCTTGTCGCGCAGAAACCGGTTGAGCCGCGTCTCCGACAGCCCAAGCCCGTAAAGCGGCGCGGTGTCGAAATAGCGCACCCCTCCGGCCCAGGCGGCGGCAAGCAAGGCATCGGCATCGCTGTCGGAAATGGCGCGAAAGAGGTTGCCAAGCGGCGCCGCGCCAAAGCCAAGCTCGGTGAAAGGAAGCGTGCTGCCGGCGCGCGTCGTCCAGGGTCTGATCTTCTGCATGGGGTCCCTCCGCTCCTCTGGCATGCTAGTGTGCCAAGGCCTTTCGGGCCACAGGATTTCGCGCTAGCCTGCAGCCAAAGGGGGGCACATGTCACGATTCACCAGCGTCTTCGGTCCCGGAAAGCCGGTGATCGCCATGGTCCATCTGGGCGCAATGCCGGGCACGCCGCTTCATAACGCGGACCGGGGGGTTGAGGGCATTCTTGCCGGGGCGGCAGCCGACCTTGCAGCCCTTCAGGCCGCCGGGGTCGATGCGGTGATGTTCGGGAATGAGAATGACCGGCCCTATGAGTTGAAGGTGGACACGGCCACCACCGCGACGATGGCCTATGTGATCGGGCGGCTCGCTGACCGGATCACCGTGCCCTTCGGGGTGAATGTGCTTTGGGACCCGATGGCCACAATGGCGCTGGCCGCCGCGACCAAGGCGGCCTTTGTCCGGGAGATATTTACCGGCACCTATGCCAGCGACATGGGCCTCTGGGCCCCCGATGCCGGGGCCGCGCGGCGCTACGGGGCGCGGCTGGGTGCGGGAGAGGTGGCGACGCTTTACAACGTCTCGGCCGAGTTTGCCGGTTCCTTGGACCCACGGCCGCTGCCCGATCGGGCGCGGTCGGCGGTCTTTTCCTCAATCCCCGATGCGGTGCTGGTGTCGGGTGCGATCACGGGTGAGGCCGCGCGGATGGAGGATCTTGAGGCGGTCAAGCGCGTCCTGCCGAAGACCCCGGTCCTGGCCAATACCGGGGTGAAACACGACACCGTGGCCGAGGTGTTGCGCATCGCGGATGGCTGCATCGTCGGCTCGGCGTTGAAGCGGGGCGGCGATACCTGGGCCGCCGTGGACCCCGACCGCGCGCAGGATTTCATGGACCGCGTCCGTGCGGCGCGAAAGGCGACGGGGGTGCCGCAATGACCGGGGCCAAATTCCTTCGAAGGAATTTGCAAAAGTTTTCGAAAACTTTTGCGCGAGGTCCCCAGCGATGATCCGCGACACCCTGGCCGAGTTGATGCTGATCCCCGGGCTTTCGGGGCATGAAGGGCGGGTGGCCCGTGCCGTTGCGGCGCATCTGGACCGGATGGGCCTTGCGCACCGCTCGGACCGGCTGGGCAATCTGATGACCACGCTGCCGGGTGACCCCGCACTCCCCTCGGTCATGGTCTTTACCCATATGGACCAGCTTGGCTTCCTCGTCCGCAAGGTGGAAGGTGACGGGCTGATCCGCCTCGAACGGCTGGGCGGTGTTCCCGAACGCGCGCTGGCAGCACAAGCTGTGGTCCTGTGTACCGACCAAGGCGACATCCCCGCTGTCATCGCGAACAAATCCCACCACGCGACCGGGCCGGAGGAGAAGTACCGTGTCCTGCCCTATGCCGAGCTTTACGTCGACGCGGGGTTTCGCAGCGCGGCCGAGGCTGCGGCGGCAGGCGTCCGGGTCGGCACGCCGGTGACCTATCTGCCGCGCGTTTTGCCGCTGCAGGGCAAAGGCTGCGCGGTCCTTCTGGACTTGGCGGAGGCCCGCCGGAGCAAGCCCGGGCCGACCCTGCACCTCGTCTGGTCGGTGCAGGAGGAATTCAATCTGCGCGGCGTCCTGCCGGCGGCGACCGCGCTGCAGCCCGATATCGCTCTGCAGATCGACCTCCTTCTCGCTTGCGACACGCCCGACATGGCTTCGCGCGGTGAGGTGGCGCTGGGCGGCGGGCCGGGGATCAGCCTTTACTCCTTTCACGGGCGCGGCACGTTGAACGGGGTGATCCCGCATCCCGCATTGGTGCGGCTGGCCGAAGCGGCGGCCATCGCGGGGGGTCTGCCCCTGCAACGTTCGGCCCATACCGGGGCGCTGACCGACCTGTCCTATCTCCAGTTCATCGGACCCGAGGGGGTGGCCTGCCTCGATGTCGGATTTCCGATGCGCTATTCGCATTCAGCGCTGGAGGTGGTCGATACCGCCGATCTTGACGGGCTTTCGCGCCTGCTTGACCTTATGCTGGACCAGGTCACCCCCGACCTGATCCTGAAGCGCCTGCCATGAGCCATACGCTTGGCATCGACATCGGCACGTTCGAGACCAAGGGAGTCCTCGTCGCCACGGATGGCCGCATCATCGCCAGCGCCGCCCGGCCGCACAAGATGCTGGTGCCGCGTCCCGGTTGGGCCGAACACCGCGCGGAGGAGGATTGGTGGGGCGACTTCGTCCAGGTGACCCGGGCGCTTCTGGCCCAGTCGGGCGTGGACCCGGCCGCGATCAAGGCGGTGGCGGCCAGCGCCATCGGGCCTTGCATGCTGCCGGTCGATGCGGCGGGGACCCCCTTGATGAACGGCGTCCTTTACGGCGTCGACACCCGTGCCACGGCCCAGATCGACGCGCTGAACGCCGCGATTGGTGCGGATGTGATCCTGGCCCGCTCTGGCAATGCGCTGACCTCGCAATCGGTGGGACCGAAGATCCTGTGGCTGAAGGAAACACATCCCGAGCTTTTCGCGCGGACCGCGAAGGTTCTGACCTCAACCAGCTATCTGACCTGGAAGCTGACCGGCGCGTACGTGATCGACCATTACACCGCTGCCAACTTCTCACCGCTTTATGACGTGGAGCGGCAGGACTGGACCGATGATCTGGCCGATTTCCTGCCGCTCGACCGGCTGCCCCGGCTGATGTGGTCGACCGAAATTGCGGGGCAAGTCACGGCAGCTGCGGCAGCCGAAACCGGGCTTCTGGCGGGGACCCCGGTCACCTGCGGCACGATCGATGCGGCGGCGGAGGCGGTCAGCGTCGGCGTCCAGCATCCGGGTGAGATGATGCTGATGTACGGCTCTACCATCTTCATCATTCAGGTGACCGACGCCCCGGTGCGCGATGCCCGGCTTTGGTACGCGCCCTGGCTCTTTCCTGGGGTGCATGCCTCGATGGCGGGGCTGGCGACCTCGGGCACGCTGACGCATTGGTTTCGCGACCAGCTGGCGCGGGACGCGGATTTTGCGGCGCTGGCGGCGGAGGCTGCGACCAGCCCGAAGGGGGCGAAGGGGCTGTTGTGCCTGCCCCATTTCTCGGGTGAGCGGACGCCGATTCATGACCCCCTGGCCAAGGGCGCGTTCTTCGGGCTGGACCTGACCCACACCCGCGCCGACCTTTACCGCGCGGTTCTGGAAGGGGTGGCGATGGCGACCGCGCAGGTGGTCGAGACCTATGGCGCCGTGGGCGCAGCACCGCTGACCATCCGCGCGGTGGGGGGTGGGACGAAGAACGCGCTATGGCTGCAAGCAACCTCGGACCTCTGCCGCGCCGAACAGGAGCTTTGCGCCCAGACCATCGGCGCAAGTTACGGGGATGCGTTCCTTGCCGCACTTGCGGTGGGGCTGGTGTCCAAGGCTGACATCACCCGCTGGAACCCGGTCAGCGCCCGGGTCCTGCCCGAGGCGGTTGCGGCCTATGACCGGCACTATCCGCTGTGGAAGGCGCTTTATGCGCAGACGCGGGATATCGCCCACGCGCTTCGGTCATAGCGTGCTTACAGTTCGGGCAGGGTGACGACGCCCTTTTTCAGGATGAAGCAGCCATATGGGCCGGAGTCCGCAGTGCGGATGATCGCAAAGGCGCGTTTCGCGGCGGCGTAGAAGGCGAACCGCTCCAGGCTTTGGATCGCCACACCTCGGCCCTCTGCGCTGTCTGCGACAGCTTGCATTCGGGCAAAGATCGGCCGTTCGGCCGTGGCATCGCCGACCACCTGCATCCGGGTGATCGGCGCTGGGACGAAGGTATCAAGCGGCATCAACGACAGGATCGCCCGGGCAGCAGTGGGGATATCGCAGCCCGCCATGTCGATCAGCCTGCCATAGGTCGTCGCGGCGGCGATGGTGGCGGCGGGATGGTTCACGTCGCACAGCACCAGATCGTCGCCATGACCCATCAGCATCAGGACATGCACCACCTCGGCGCTGAGCCTTTGGTCGATGCCTTTCAGCATGCGCCGTCCTTCAACCTGCGGGGCGCGCCAAAAATTTTCGGCGAAAATTTTTGGCGGTCACCAAGGGCCGTCACTTCACCGCCCCGGCGGCCATGCCCTTGATGATGAACCGCTCCAACAGCACCGCGATCACGATCAGGGGCAGGATGGCGGCGGTGGAGAGGGCGGCCATCGACCACCAGCTGATCCCCTGGCTGCCGGTTTGGCTCGCGACCATCACCGGCAGCGTGTTGGCGTAGGTCGAGGTCAGGAGGGCGGCGAAGAAATACTCGTTCCAGGTCAGCACCAAGGACAGGATGAAGGCCGCGACCATGCCGGGCAGGGCGATCGGCAGGATGATGGTGAAGAACGCCCCCCAGGCGCCAAGGCCGTCGACCATCGCCGCCTCCTCGAGCTCGGTCGGGATGCCGGCGAACTGGTCGCGCATGATCCAGATGACGATCGGCAGGACCGAAAGGGTGTAAAGCAGGATCAGCCCGATCCTTGTGTCAAGGAGCCCCAATTCCTTGTAAAGGACGAGGATCGGCAGGGCGAGCACCACGGGCGGCAGAATCAGTTGCGACAGGAAAAAGAACGAGATGTCGTCGTTCTTCATCCAGGCCCAGCGATACTGAAACCGCGACAGCCCGTAGGCCGCCAGCGACCCAAGAAGCACCGCCAGGGTCGACGCAGTCAGCGCTATGATGGTCGAGTTGACGAAGCGCTTCAGGAATTCGTCCCGGACGGTCGATTCCTCCCCGATCGTATCGGGTGACAGGCCAAGTGACCGCCAACCTAGCCAGGCAGGCGCAAATGAGGTTTGACCGATGACGGTCGGCTCTGCCTTCGTGCCGAGAAGCCATGACATCCCGCCTTCTTCAACCGGGGGTGCGCTGATCGGCAGAAGCCGTCCCTGCATCACGTCAGGTGCCATCTTGAAGCTGGTGCTGATCGTCCAGTAGATCGGAAAGAGGCAGATGACGGCCCAAAGGATAAGTGCGCCATAGATCAGCGCCCGGTTCGCGTACCATGCCGGGGTGTGGCGGCGGTCCACCTCGGCATCCCTGAAGATCGCGCCTGAGACGGTCTGGGTCATCTATGCCACCTCAGTTCCGGGGCCGGGTATGGCGGGCAGAAAGTTTCATCAACAGGGTCATCACGATCACGATCATCACCAGGTAAACCATCGCCAGCATCGTGCCGTAACCGACGTTCGACCGTTCCCGATACTCGCGGAAGATGAAGCTTGTCACCGTATCCGTCGCCCCGCCCGGCCCGCCCGAGGTCACGTTGATCACGATGTCGGCGAGTTTCAGCTTGAAGATGATCCGGATCATCACCGCGGTGATCGACACCGGCAGCATCAGGGGAAACGTCATCTCCCAGAATGAGCGCCAGCCGGTGGCGCCGTCGACGCGGGCAGCCTCGGTCAGTTCTTTCGGGATCGCCTGCAACCCGGCCAGAAGCATGATCATCATGAAGGGGATGAAGGTCCAGGCGTCCATCACCATGATGGTAAGCTTCGCCATTTCGGGTGAGCCGAAGAACGACGGATCGTCCCAGCCCAGCGCCCGTGCGAGCCGTGCAATCGGGCCGAACCGCGCCTCAAGCATCGATTTCCCCACCATCCAGCTGACCGCAACCGGCGACAGCATCAGCGGCAAAAGGAACGCCACGCGAAAGAATTTCCGCGCCCGGATCTGTGAGTTGAGGAGAAGCGCCAGCCCGAAGGCGATGATGTATTCCACGACGATGGCCGCCGTGTACCAGACCATGTTGCCCATCGCGTTCCAGTAGAACGGGTCGTTCGCCATCTGCACCAGGTTCGCCACGCCGTTGAACTGGCGGCCGTCGGGGTTGGAGAGGTTCCAGCTGGAAAACGCGATGATCAGCCCGAAGAGAAGCGGGAATACCGTGAGCGCGATCACGAACAGCGCGGCGGGCAGGACGAACAGCGCCCGCTTGCCATGTTCGCCCCGGATCAGGACCTGCGCCCAGCAAAGGGCGGTCGCCCAAAGGCAGAAGGCGTAAAGCGTCGGCCGCCACGAGGTGAAGCCGAAGTCCTGCCACCCAAGCGACTGGGCCAGCTGCGCCGCCGCTACCAGCGCCATCAGGCCCGCCGTGCCCCAGATCATCAGCCGCCCGGCCCGCTTCCGGCCTGGGGTGATGTCATCGGAGGTGACGACGTGCAGATGCTCGGAACCGCTCATGACTGACATGTTAGCGGTGCCGGGGTCGCTTGGGGAAGCCCTAATCCGAAGCGTCGCTGCGCGAAGTTGCGGTTCTGCGCTGCCCACAACCGTCCCCGCCCTTGGAACACCTGCTCGGCTGCGTGGTTATGGGGGCGTTCCTGCGAAAAAGGAGAGCTGCCATGGACTTTCGCGCCATCATCGCCAGTCACCCGGATGTAAAGGGGGCCACCGCCGACCGCTTGATCGAGGCGACGCATGCCGCACTTCACTGTGCCCACGCCTGCCATGTCTGCGCCGATGCCTGTCTGGCCGAGCCGATGGCGCAGGACCTGGCGCAATGCATCCGGCTGGATCAGGATTGCGCCGATCTGTGCCTTGCGACCTGGTCGCTTGGCACCCGCCGCACCGGGCAGAATGTCGAGGTGCTGCGCCAGTTGATCGAACTTTGCGCCAAGGCCTGCCGGATGTGTGCCGAGGAATGCGAACGTCACGCCGGAATGCACGACCATTGCCGCTTGTGTGCCGACTCCTGCCGGAAGTGCGAGGCCGCGTGCCGCGCCGCGCTGGCCGAGGTGCATTGAAACGAAAGGCGCCCCGGTGTCCCGGGGCGCCCGTAGGGTGGGCAATCTGCCCACGTCAGCCGATCAAAGCCCGAGCGAGGCCTTGTAAAGCGCTATCTGGGTGTCGCGGCCGATCTCGTCGGTGATCTTTTCCCAGGCGGCGGCGATGGCGTCGGCGGTTTCCTGCGCGCTGGCATATTGCCCGGCGAAGCCCTTGGCCAACTCATCCTCGGCGACCGAATAGTACTGGAAGATGCCGGGAATGCGGGGTTCGATCGCCGCGTTCGGGTGGTTGTAGCTGTCGGCGTTCGACGACAGATAGTCCTCGACATAGGCCCGGTCGTAACCCGCCGCTTCCCACTCATCATAGTTGAAGTGCGAGTTGCGGTAGGGCTGGAAACCCGAGGGGTAGGCTGCGGTCCACAGGGACAGGTCCTTGCCGCCCAGATGTGCTGCAGCCGACCAGGCGGCCTTGCGCTTCTTTTCATCGGCCGAGACGTTGGAGGTGACGTAGACCCCCCAGCCGATATAGGCCATGACCGGTGCTTCGTTGGGGGTTTCCTCCCAGGCGCCGGCGGCGGCGTTGTAGCGCCGGGTAGAGCCGGGGTTGATCCCGAAGCCCGCCACGTCGCCCACGACCGAGGTGTCGGACGTGCGCGCGGACGACCCCACATCGCCCCACCACATCAGCATCGAACCGGTGCCCGCCAGGAACTGGCTGAAGGCCGTGGTGCCGGGGTCGGCGTTGATCTGGTCGGCCGGATAGGCCCCCGGCGTCGCGATCAGGTCCATCACGTCCTGGATCGCCTGCACCCAGCCCGGATTGTTGACGCGCGGCTTCATCGTGTCGGCATCAAAGAGCCAGGCCTTGTCATCGGGATGCTTCACGTAGGCCGCAGCGCGGTTTTCGATGAAGTAGAACCCGAACCCGCCCCAGCCCTTCAACGGGTCGAGGTAGCCATGCGCCGCAAGGCCGGTCAGCGGGTCGGTCTGGCCGACAAGCGCCTTTGACACCGCGTTGACCTCCTGCCAGGTCTTCGGCACCTCGGCCCCGCCAATCGCGCCTTCGCCGAAGTAGTCCTTGCGGTAGGCGAAGGTGTGGCAGTCGCCATCGATGGTGACGCGGTACTGCTTGCCGTCCCAGGTGCCGACCGGGGGCTGGAGATAGCCCACAAGGTCATCGGAGTCGATCTGTGCCGCGACCCAATCCGGCATCGGGTCGAGAAGACCCTTGCCTGCGGTGTCACCCTCGAACGGCGCACCCATTTCCAGGATGTCGAAATCGACCGTGCCGGTCGCGATGGATTGCTGGAGACGCGCGTTGTAATCGGCCTGCGCGAGGTCGATCCAGTTGATCTTGGCGCCGGTATAGGCCTCCCACGGCTTGAGGAAGCCACGGAACAGGAAGTTGTGCAGGTTCTGGTTGTTGAGCCCCATGAAGGTCAGCTCGACCCCGGCAAACTCGCCTTCGGCAACGCTCGCCTTGGTGGCGTCAAGGCACATCTCGCCGACCTTCTGCCAATCGGCATCGGTCGGGCTGCCTGCACCGACGCCGGGGATCTTCAGGATCTCGGCACGAAGATTGGCATGCGCATCCGCGGCGGCCATCCGCGAAGTCATCGGCAGGGCCGCCATGGCGGTCAGCGCGGTGGCACCCTGCAGCATGCGCCGACGGCTCATCTGCGCCTGCATGATGGCGTTATAGACCTCAACTCTCACGTCGTATCCTCCCTATGCTCGGATCGTTCAGCCGCGCTTGACCGCGCAGGGGTGATCCGACTGTGTTGAACCCATGATCTTCCGGCAAACGGTGGCTGCTTCTTTCAGAAGCCTTGGTACGCGGTACCTCGGGTCCTCCCCTCCCCAGCCATCCACGCTTCACCTTGGCAAGGGGCACGGGGCC
>NCDS01000111.1:0-7137 GCA_002280315.1 Rhodobacterales bacterium 32-66-7
AGCTCGGTCGACCCGCCGCCGATATCCACGACCAGCAGCTGCTCGGTCGAGTGGTTCACCAAAGGCGCACAGGAGATGACGGCCAGCCGCGCCTCTTCTTCCGGTGCGATGATCTCCAGCGCAAGACCGGTTTCGCGCCGCACCTGGCGGATGAAATCGCGGGCGTTCCTGGCGCGACGACAAGCCTCGGTCGCGACGAGGCGCATCCGTTTGACGCCGTGCTTTTCGATCTTCTTCTCGCAGATCCGCAGCGCCTGCATCGTGCGCGCCATCGAGGACCGGCTCAGCCGCCCCGACGCCTCCAGCCCCGCGCCAAGCTGCACGGATTTGGACAGGCTGTCGATGATCACGAACTGACTGCCCTCGGGCTGGGCAATCAGCATGCGACAAGAGTTTGTGCCAAGGTCAAGCGCCGCATACAAGGGCGGCGACCCTGGGTCGGCAAGGGCTGACGGCTCATCTGCGTCGGGAACAGTCCTTGGGATGTCAAAGGACGCCTCGACCGGCGCAGAGGATGCGTCCGCCCTACGGGGACGCTCGGGCGTCATCATCGCCCTCCATCTGTGGTTGGGATCACGGTAAAGCGGTTTTGCACGACTGACAAGCGGCACCCCGTCGCGCCCCTTGCGGCGGGGGCGCGCTTCGGCGCGGTGTGCCCGCGTCGCTTCCTGGCATCCCCATGTCGAAATCCGACACCGTGTGTCGCTGCACGGCGTCTATGCAGGGGATCAGGGCAAGCGCAGGGAATCATCCGATCATGGCCGAAGTAACCGTCGTCTACTGGCGCGACATCCCGGCGCAGGTGATCGTGGGCAAGGGCAGAAGCGGATCGAAGGTGCAGTTGACCGAACGATTCGAGCAGGCGATCGACCGCTGCGCGATGAAGATCGGCGCGCGCGACAGCGACAGCTATCTGGCCGAATGGCGCAAGGTCGTGGTCGCCACGGTTGAGGGCGAGCCGGCCGAGATTGCCCGCGCCGAGGCCGCCCGGCTTGAGGCCGAATTCGACGCAACCCGCCTGAAGGCGCTGATCGACACCGAAGGCTGGGCCAAGGCCTGACCCCCCGATAGGAGACACCGATGGCCCTGTTCAATTTCCGCCGCAAGGATGACGCTGCCGACGCCCAACCGCTGGAGGCTTTCCTCGCCGGCTATTCGATCGAGGTGATGCCGCGCACCGCCGAGAAGATCGAAAGCTTTCGCGCGCTCCTCCCCCTCGGCACCCGGGTTTATGTCGCCCATATCGAAGGCACCCCGATCGAGGATATGGTTGCCACCGCCAAACGGATCGGCGCCGAGGGCTATGCGGTGATGCCGCACTTCCCGGCGCGCATCATCAAGGACCGCGCGACGCTTGCCGATTGGGTCGCGCGCTACAAGGATGTCGGCGTGCGGCAGGCGCTGTTGCTTGCCGGGGGTGTGACGACACCGCACGGCGATTACGCGACCTCGATGCAGCTTCTGGAGTCCGGCGCGTTCGACGGCTTTGACCGCCTGCATGTCGCGGGCCACCCGGAAGGCAACCGCGACATCGACCCCGACGGCTCGGACAAGATGGTGATGGAGGCCGCGCACTGGAAATCGGCCTTTAGCGAGCGGACCGACGCACAGATGGCCATGGCCACCCAGTTCTGCTTTGAGGCGCAGCCCGTGATCGACTGGGTCAACCGGCTCGAGGCGGAAGGCATCAAGCTGCCGGTCCATATCGGGATCGCGGGTCCGGCGAAACTTCAGACGCTGATCAAGTTTGCCATTGCCTGTGGCGTCGGCCCCAGCTTGCGCGTCTTGCAAAAGCGCGCCATGGATGTGACGAAACTCCTGCTGCCCTACGCGCCGACCGAGGTTCTTGCCGCCCTTGCCGCCCACAAGGCTGCGAACCCCGGTTTCGGCATCGAACAGGTCCACTTCTTCCCGCTTGGCGGCATCAAGACCAATGCCGAATGGGTCACTGAAAACGGCGGCGCTTCTGGCGTGCCCGCAAACGCTTGAAGGCAGACACATGACCCGCACCGTCATCGAATCGAAGACCAGGACCGTGATCATCGGTTTTGACGAGCCGTTCTGCGTCATCGGCGAGCGCATCAACCCCACCGGGCGCAAGAAGCTTGCCGCCGAGCTGGAGGTTGGCAATTTCGAAACCGTCATCAAGGACGCCCTTGAACAGGTCGCCTGCGGGGCGACGGTCCTTGACGTGAACTCGGGTGCTGTCTTCACCAACATGATGGCGACCGACCCGCGCTATGCCGACAACAACTTTGTCGAGCCGCCCTTGATGAAGGCACTGATCGAGATCATCCAGGCCACGGTCGACGTGCCCCTCTGCATCGACAGCTCGGTCCCCGGCGCGCTGGAGTCGGGCCTGATGGCCTGCGAAGGCCGCCCGCTGTTGAACTCCGTCACGGGTGAGGAGCATCGGCTGGAACTCGTCCTGCCGCTGGTGAAGAAGTACAATGTTCCGGTCGTGGCGATCTCGAACGACGATACCGGGATTTCGGAAGACCCGGATGTGCGCTTTGCGGTGGCGAAAAAGATCGTCGAACGCGCGGCTGATTTCGGCATTCCGGCGCATGACATCGTGGTGGACCCCCTGGTGATGCCGGTCGGCGCGATGGGCTCGGCGGGCCAGCAGGTCTTCACCCTCGTCCGCCGCCTGCGGGAGGAGTTGGGCGTGAACACCACCTGCGGGGCCTCGAACATCTCCTTCGGCTTGCCCCACCGCCACGGCATCAACGGCGCGTTCCTGCCCATGGCCATCGGCGCGGGCATGACCTCGGCCATCATGAACCCGGTCCGCCAGCAAGAGATGGAGGCGATCCGCGCCGCCAACTTCCTGATGAACCACGACCCGAACGGGGGTGAGTGGATCCGCTTCGCCAAGGTGCTGGAAGCGGTCGAAGCCGGGGCCACCTTCGCCGAAGCCTCCGCCGCGGCGAACCAGGCTTCAGCCGGACGAAGGGGTGGGCGGAAGGGGCGGGCCTGATCTGTCGAACCCTAGGGCAGCGTCTGACCGCCGGGTGGACGCAGCAAAGGTCCTTCTAGGTGCTTTATGGTGCAGCCCCTCCCGTCCGGGTTCTACACACCGACGGATGAGAAGCGTCCGCCCGAGGGGGCGGTCGGACGTTGCCCGGCGGCGCGATAACGCGCCTTGATTCCGGGCGGGGACGTTCGCTTCACTGTTTTTCGTGACGGAAGATATGGCCATGACTAAAGGGAGCCGAGAAGACCCAAGTTCTAGCTTGATTTATATAGCTCGAAATCATGCAATAAAACTTGGACAATATCGGTTCCCTTGACCTCGAATTCTTCTGCCATCCAATGGTGATAGGCGATTACCGAGGTATCATTATTGTCGATTGCCCAAGCTTCGTCAGCGCACGAACTCCCAAAGAAGATGAACTGACCAAAGTCGGGGCTGCTTGGATAGACTTTTGGAAACTCATGACGCCAAAAGGCTGTCGTCCTGACGAGCGACCCAATGCCATCCTCTTCTGTGAGCGAAAACAGGTATTGCGCGTGTCCGCGTGGTTCGCGAAATCCGTTGCATTCCAGATAGAGCTGGCGAAGCTGGTCCGGCAAACGAACGCCAATCTCTCGCTCCGCCTGTTCGATTTCGAGCTCTGTCGCCGGACTTGAAAACCGTCCACCAGGAAAATGCGTCTTCAACAGCATTGGTTTCTCACCACAAGACTTGCACAGAATCTGTCAGATCCCTCGCTAAGAATCAAACGCGCAGACTTCCTGTGCAAGACTAGACTCAAACCCAATCACGACCGTAATGCCAACGTTCAACCCATTGCTCCAAATACATATCTTGTCTGGTTCACCGCCCCACCCTACCCCGCAACCGCCCGCAAACTCGCGCCCCTTGCCGCCGGCACCCGGTCCACCTCGACGCAAGTAAAGACATGGAGGGTATCAAGCTCCCGGTCCACCACTGCGTGGTCGGAAACCCAGCCCCCCATCCCAAGATAGGTCCGCAGCAAGGGCGGCAGGCCTGCAAGGGCGGCGCGTCGGTCGGTGACCGGCCCTGCCACGGCCGGGAACGCCACCACCTCCGAAGCCTTTCGCCCGGGCAGATGCTCCACCGGTCCCAGATGCGCTTCGGCCAGAAGCGCCAGCGCCGCGCGGTGCGGCCGCCAGTCGGCCCCGCGAAACGAGCTGCAGCCGACCAGCAGCCCTGCCCGAGCTTCGTCAACCAGCCGCGCCATCGCCCCCCAGGCCAGCCGGAGGACATCGGGATGCACCCCGCCCGGTGCCAGGCAGAAGCGGCCGATCTCGGCGATCGGGCGGCTGTAGCCGGCCAGCGGCGTCAGATCGTAAAACCGCGCGGCGTAGCCCTGCGCAAGCCCCGCGCCCCAGCCGAACAGCATCACCCGGAAATAGGCCAGGAGGTCGCCCTGCCCTTCGACCACCACATGGGTGGAAAGCGCGTCCTGCGCGTCTTCCTCCTCGCCCGACTGGCGGGGAAAGGTCGCCCGGCGCAAGGCGAGGATACGGCTCCAGTCGCCTCCTCCCTCGGCCAACCTGGCCACCAAGCTGCCGCGAATGATCGGTTGCACGCCCTTTTCCCCCGCCACCGGGCACCCTAGATAGAAGCCTAACACAGGAGAGGCCCCCATGGACAAGATCATCAAGTCGGACGCCGAATGGCAGGCGCAGCTGTCGCCCGAAGCCTTCAAGGTCACGCGCAAGCATGGCACCGAACGCGCCTTTACCCATGACAGCTTTCCCAAAGCGCCCGGCACCTACCGCTGCATCTGTTGCGACGCCCCCCTGTTCGATCAGGCGACCAAATTCGATAGTGGTACCGGCTGGCCCAGCTTCTACGCCCCGATTGGGGGCGAAATGGTCGGTGAAGCGGCAGACAACAGCTGGTTCATGCGCCGGACCGAGGTGCATTGCAACCGCTGCGAGGCGCATCTGGGGCATGTTTTCCCGGACGGCCCGGCCCCGACCGGCCTGCGCTACTGCATCAACGGCGTTGCCCTGCAGTTTGAGCCGAAGGACTGATCACTCGAGGAACGCGCCGGGGTTGAAGTTGCCGAAGTTGGTCAGAAGCTGGCGGATGACGCTGAAGCCCTTGATGTTTGTCTCGGTCACCCGGCGCGAGATCTCGACGACCTGACCGTCTTCCAGCCCGAAGCTTGCGATATTCTCGACCACCCCCGCGCTGTTGAAGGTGACGGCAAGGACCGTCCGCTCGATCTCTTTCGGTTCGCGCCCGCCGCGCAACTCGTACCGGCTTTGGACGTAGTACCAGCCTTCGTCGTTCAAAAGGCCCGAGGTGGAGGGGCGACCGATCTTCTGCCCGACCGTGTCCCAAGTGTCGACGCCCACCTCGACCAGCGCAAGCTCGTCCGGGGCGGGGACATAGCCGTGGTTGCGATAAAGCGTGGAACAGGCGGCCACGGTCAATCCCAGGACCAGGACCATGCCCCGCCCGCGCAAGAACCGGCCCGCCGCCCGAAGCCGTTGCGCCAACCGCGATACCGTCATGCCTGCCCTCATGCCCGTCACTTCGCCCCCGTCATTTTGCCGTTGCCGACGGGGGTTCTTCAAAACCCTTGCGAAAGGGGATATCAGAAGGTTGCCCCATAGTTCAAGAATGGAACGCCCGACCGCCAATCTGGTGCCCGGTCGGGTTCGGGGCACCCCTGTCCAGTCAAAAGCCAGTCACAAGGCCCCGCCATGACCGATCCCAACCCTGCGCCCCTGATCCGGTTCCGCACCGGTGCCCTTAGCCCGCGCCGACCGACGCGCTTCGACTTTCAGCCGGACGGACCGGCCTTGGCCGCTCTCGCCGCAGAGCTTGGCCTGCTGGCGGTGCACCGGCTCCGGTTTCAGGGCGACATCACGCCTGCCGGACGGGGGGAGTTCGCGTTGACCGGCACCCTGACCGCCGATGCAAGCCAGGCCTGCGTCGTGACGCTGGAGCCGGTCGAGACCCGGGTCCGCGACAGCGTGAGCCGCCGCTACGTCCCCGACCTCGCCGACCCCGAAGGTGATGAGGTCGAGATGGCCCCGGATGACACCGTCGAACCCCTGCCCGAAGTGATCGATATCGCCGAGATCGCGGCCGAGGCCTTGCTGCTTGCCCTGCCGCTTTATCCCCGCGCGCCGGGGGCCGAGCTTGGGACCACGCTTCATGCCGGGGACGGCGTGACCCCGCTTGCCGACAGCGACCTTCGGCCCTTTGCCGGCTTGGCGGACCTTGCGGCGCGGCTTGGCAAGACCCCGGGCGATGGCGGCGACAAGGGTTAGAACCTGCGCTTTCGGGGCCAGTTTGGGCTTGCGCCCCGGCGAAATCAGAGTATGTATCGCCGCTCATTGAAGCTGTGATGCAACAATGGTCGGCCTTGTCCCGGACATCGACCAACACGCTTCGCAAGAAGAAATCCGGGGCATGCCCCCACTGCCCGAAGGTGAGACATGGCTGTCCCGCAGAACCGCACCACGAAGTCCAAGCGCAACATGCGCCGGGCGCATGACTCTCTGGTCGCCGCGAATCCGAACGACTGCTCCAACTGTGGCGAGCTCAAGCGTCCGCATCACGTGTGCCCGTCCTGCGGTCACTATGATTCGCGTGAAGTCGTCGCTGTGGCCCGCGAAGTGGACCTTGACGAGGACGCGGCGTAAGCCGCGCCCAAGCGCCGCCCAGCCGATGGCCAGCGGACCCGAGTCTGAGATCGCCGCCGCGTCAAAGCGCATCGTCGTGTCCATCGACGCCATGGGGGGCGATAACGGGCCTGCGGCCATCGTCGCAGGCCTTGCCGCATCCCTGACCAGGAACCCCGAACTGCACGCCATCCTGCATGGCAACGAGGCTGTGCTTTCGGCCCTTGTCCTGCGCCATCCGGTGCTGAGCGGGCGCTGCGATATCCGCCACGCCCCCCGCGTCGTCACGATGGAGGACAAGCCCGCGCAGGTAATGCGGCACGGCTCGGGCACCTCGATGTGGTCGGCCATCGACAGCGTCAAGGATGGTGAGGCAACGGTAGCCGTGTCCTGCGGCAATACCGGGGCGTTGATGGCGGTGTCGATGCTAAGGCTGCGCAAGCTGCCCGGCGTGAACCGCCCCGCCATTGCCTGCCTCTGGCCCTCGCGCAATCCCGGCGGGTTCAACCTGATGCTCGACGT
>NCDS01000111.1:7150-7738 GCA_002280315.1 Rhodobacterales bacterium 32-66-7
CGATATCCGGGCCGAGACCGAGGATCTGCTGCAATATGCGGTGATGGGCGCGTCCTATGCGCAGGACGGCCTTGGGCTTGACTGCCCGCGCCTTGGCCTGCTGAACGTCGGCACCGAGGATCACAAGGGCCGGGCCGAGCTCAAGGACGCGCATGACCGGATGCCAGCGGTGGCCGAGATCGGCAATTTTGCCTATGTCGGTTTCATCGAAGGCGGTGATCTGCCGTCGAACCGGGTCGATGTGATCGTGACCGACGGCTTCACCGGCAATGTCGCGCTCAAGACCGGGGAAGGCACCGCCAAGCTGATCTCGGACTTTCTGCAAGAGGCGTTCAAGGCCAGCGTCATGTCGCGGTTTGCAGCCCTTCTGGCCTGGACCTCGCTGCGGCGGCTGCAACGCCGGATCGATCCGCGCCGGGTGAACGGCGGTGTGTTCCTTGGTCTGAACGGCACGGTGGTAAAGTCGCATGGTTCGGCCGATGCGACCGGAGTGGCGGCGGCCATCGGCCTGGCCTATCAACTGGCGCAGTCCGGATTCCTGGAGCGGCTTGCAGCGCGGGTTGCATCCGCCGAAGCCGCGGGGCAGGA
>NCDS01000112.1 GCA_002280315.1 Rhodobacterales bacterium 32-66-7
CGGCGGATCAGAAGGCGGCCCTGCCCCGCAATCCGCGCCGTCTGGGCCGCAATCACCCCCCGCACGCTGTCCGAGGCGAGGGGGTCGGCCCCCGCGCCATGGCGGACGTTGCGCAAAAGCTGCGGCACGGTCTCAAAACTGCGGGTCAGGGCGCTGGCGGGCTGGCTGGTCCGCACCATCTCGGCCAGGAACTGCAGGCCCGCGATGAGGCCGTCACCGGTCGTGGCATAATCGGTCATCACGATATGGCCCGATTGCTCGCCGCCAAGGTTGAAGCCACCCTCGCGCATCCGCTCCACCACATAGCGGTCGCCGACGCCGGTGCGTTCAAGGCGCAGACCCCGCGCGGTCAGGAACCGCTCCAGCCCCAGGTTCGACATCACGGTTGCCACGAGGGCACCGCCGGTCAGCCGCCCCTCCTCGGCCCAGCGGGCGGCGAGAAGCGCCATGATCTGGTCGCCGTCGGCCACATGACCCGCCTCATCCAGGATCATCACCCGGTCGGCATCGCCATCCAGGCTGATCCCGACATGCGCGCCATGGGTGACCACGGCTTCGGCCGCCGTTTCGGGATGGGTGCTGCCACAGCGGTCGTTGATGTTGGTGCCGTTCGGGGCGACGCCGACGGGGATCACCTCGGCCCCCAACTCCCACAACACCTCGGGGGCGGCCTTGTAGGCGGCGCCGTTGGCGCAGTCGATCACGACCTCCCGGCCGATGTTTTCGGGCTTGGCCAGCGCGATATCGCCTTCGATCATCGCCTCGATCTCCGCCTCGGCGGCGTCGGAAAGCTTGAAGCCGTCCGGCCCGAAGAACTTGATCCCGTTGTCCTGATGCGGGTTGTGACTGGCCGAGATCATCACCCCCAGATCGGCCCGCATGCTGCGGGTCAGGTACCCCACCGCCGGGGTCGGCACCGGCCCCAGAAGAAGCACGTTCATCCCCGTCGAGGTCAACCCAGCCGTCAGCGCGTTCTCCAGCATGTAGCCCGACAGCCGGGTGTCCTTGCCGATCACCACCCGATGCGCGGCACTGCCGTCACGGCGAAAGTAGCGGCCCGCCGCTGCCCCAAGCTTCAGCGCAAGCTCGGCCGTCATCGGCCAGCTGTTGGCGCGGCCCCGCACCCCGTCGGTTCCGAAAAGCTTGCGCGTCATGCCTGTGCCTCCTCTGTTCTGCCATGGACCGCCTGCCACAGGCGGAGCGCTTGACGCGTCTCGGCGGCGTCGTGGACCCTTGTGATCTGGACGCCTTGCGCGATCCCGGCCAAAGCGACGGCGACTGAGCCCGGGGCCCGATCCTCGGCCCGGTCCGCCCCGCCGATGGCACCGATGAACCGCTTGCGCGACGCGCCGAGCAGGATCGGGCAGCCAAGCCCGTGAAACAGCGACAGCCCCCGGATCAGCGCCAGATTATGCGCGGCGGTCTTGCCAAAGCCGATGCCGGGATCGATGGCGATCTTCGCACGGTCGATCCCCAGCGCCACCGCCGCCTGGATCCGCTGCGAGAGGGCGTCATAGACATCCAGGAGCACATCACCATAGCGCGGGTCGTTCTGCATCGTCGCGGGCAGGCCTTGCGCATGCATCAGGACCACCGGCACGCCTGTCTGCCCGATCAGGGGCCCGAGCATCGGGTCGAACTCCAACCCCGAGACATCGTTGACGAGGTCAGCCCCCGCCCGCAGCGCCGCAGCCGCCACCAAAGCCTTGCGCGTGTCGATGGAGATTGCGTTGCGCAGGCCCTGGTGGCGCAACGCCTCGATCACCGGGATGGTGCGCGAGATCTCTTCGGCCACCGGCACCTCGACCGCGCCGGGCCGGGTGCTTTCGCCGCCGATGTCCACGATGTCGGACACCGCGGCAACCCCGGTGCCCCGGGTCAGCGCGGACCTGGGGTCGAGATACTGCCCGCCATCGGAAAAGCTGTCCGGTGTCACGTTCAGGATGCCCATCAGGCGCGGGCGGTTCATGGCCAGTCCGGCAAAGGCGGGGCGCGGCAGGGACAACACGTCGCGCACGACCTCGGGGGCAGTGCTGGCGGCGATCAGGCGCGGCGGGCGGTTCCGGGACAGAACCTCGATCCGGTCGAACCAGCACCAGCCGCCGGCCAGGGCCAAGGCCCCCCGGGGCCTCGCTGCATCACACATCGCAATCGGTCGAAAATACTCCATCCGTCTCGGAGTGGCCGATGCTTGGCCCCAATTCAAGGGGCCAATTGCGGCGCAGCGTCAGGCGCGGGTGACCGGAACGCGGCTTCCCGCCGGGACGGTTGCAAAGCCGTGAACGATCAGGCTTGAGGCTGCGAGCATTTCGGCCAGCCACAGCGCCAGCGCCTCGGGGGCGGTGCCTTGCGGGCCGTCGACCGCGTCAAGGACCAGCTTCGACGGCGCCCAGACCACGGTCTGCCCCCGCCGCATCGCCCAGTCGATCTCGGTCCTTGTGGCGACGACCACGCAGCGCGGGTCGCGGGCGGCCAGCGCCCAGGCCGATTGTTCCAGGGCCAGAAGGTCGATCCGCCGCTGCGTCGGGCGGTGCCCGGTCACCGGACGCGGGCTTTCGGGAAAGCCCACGGTCAGGATCAGGGGTTGGCCCCGCGCCTCAAGCGCATCAAGGCGGGCGGCAAGGTCGGGGGCGGCAATGGTGGCTGCATCGAGATGGGCCACGACCGGATGCAGCGCCTGCCCTTCCGTGCCCTGCCACTTTGTCGGATGTTCGGCCCGGGCGCGCATGATCTCCACCCCCAAGGCATAGGGGCCGACATCCAGCTTTTCGATCCGGATGAAGGCGCGCATCGCGGCGGGTTCGGCCAGAATGCGGTCGGCCACCCGTTCCGCCAGGGTCTCAAGGAGGTTCAGCCGTTCGGCGGCAAGCTCATCGGCAATCGCCTCGGTGATCCGGTCGTACGAGAGGATGCGGTCCACGTCATCCTCCAAGGGCTTTGCCACCGGGCGCACCTCCACCACCACGTTGAAGCGCAGGCGCTGTTTCTGGCCGCGTTCCTGCTGGAAGGCGCCGATATCCGCCTCGACCAGGTGATCCCGCAGCGAGATGCGGTCGCGGGGCTGACCCTCGCCCAGCGCTTCGGCCCGCGCCTCGGGATGGGCGAAGGCAAGCTCGATGTCGGACATGGTCATGGACGGGCCCCCTTGGTGGTCGGGCAAGGCCTAGCACAAGGCCGTGACCCGCGCCTTCGGTCCGGGCGGCACGACACCGCCCGGCTGCGACACTTCAGCCGCGCGTGTCGGGCTGGCGGTAGAAAAGATGCGCGCCGATCGCGGCGGTCTTGGGAAAGGTCTTCGCCCAGCCGGGACTGACGCCCCGGGTGTGGAAATGCGTCGCCCCGTCGGTGAAGTAGCGCGGCGCGCCATCCAGCATTGCCCGGGCGATCCGGCCGGCCAGGTCGGCCGCGTCCTTCTCGCCCATCCGGTCGGCATAGCCATCGCAGACGTATGAGAACTGGCACCCGCCACCGCCGCGCTGCTTGACGACGCCGCAGACCGTGCCGGGGTACAGCGGGCTGTCCACCCGGTTCAGGATGACCTCGGCCACGGCAATCTGGCCCATCAGGTTCTCACCTCGGGCCTCGAAATAGATCGCCTCCTTCAGGCATTGCCACTGCTCGTCGCCTTCAGGGACCGGCTGGGCCATAAGCCAGGCCTCGGTCAAGCCGTCCTGCGGCGGCAGAAAGCTGGTAAAGTCCGGTGGCGGCAGCCGGTTCAGCGTGACGACCTGCGTGGCGGAAAAGAACGAGCGGGCCTGGTCAAGCCAGCCAAACTGGCCGACATCGGCAGAGGCCGGACAAACGCCGACGCCAACGGCAAGCGCGACACCGCGCATGACGGAATTCAACTTCATGAACAAAGGTCCTGTATCGTTTCTGATCGTCCGGGCACTGCTCGGCCCGTTTGGGACGGCTCAAATAGCCAAGGCGTTCCGGGGCGACGACCCGTGATGCAGTTTTGTCACGGATTTGCGACAGGTTTCGGCGGGAACCTGCCGAAAACCAGGCCAAGGCGCAACCGGTGCGGGTAAAATCAGCTTGACTCTATACGGCCCTGGTTGAGTCGAGGAGCGCCAGATGCGCCGCCGCCAACCGCGCCATCGGCACCCGATAGGGCGAGCACGAGACGTAATCGAACCCGGCCGCGCGGCAGAAGGCGATGGATTCCGGGTTGCCGCCATGCTCGCCACAGATCGAAAGCGTAAGGTCGGTGCGGGTGCGCCGACCCCGTTCGGCCCCGATCAGCAGGAGTTCGCCAACCCCGTCGACGTCCAGACTGTGGAACGGATCCTCCGGGAAGACGCCCAGCCGGACATAGGTGTTCATGAACCGCCCGGCATCGTCGCGCGACAGGCCATAGGTCATCTGCGTCAGGTCATTGGTGCCGAACGACAGGAAGGTCGCATGCTGCGCAATCTCTCCCGCACGAAGCGCCGCGCGGGGGGTTTCGACCATCACGCCCAGCTTGTAGTCGAAATCCGCCCCGCCCTTGGTCCGCACCATCGCGGCCACCGCGTCGATCTGGGTCTTGACCAGTTCCACCTCACGTCGGGCAGAGACGAGGGGGATCATGATCTCGGGCACGACCGGCGCGCCGCGACGGGCGGATTCCTGCGTCGCCTCGAAGATCGCCTGCGCCTGCATGTCATAGATCTCGGGCAGGACCACCCCCAGCCGCACACCGCGCATGCCAAGCATCGGGTTCACCTCGGTCAAGGCCTCGGCCCGGCGGGTGACTTCGGAGAGGGGGCGGTCCAGCGCCTCGGCCAGATCGCGCAAACCTTCACGGTCCGACGGCAGGAATTCATGGAGCGGCGGGTCAAACAGGCGGATGCAGACCGGCAGGCCTTGCATGATCTCGAACAACTGGACGAAATCGGCGCGCTGGATCGGCAGAAGGCGCGCCAGGGCTGCCGCGCGATCCTTGGGCGTGTCGGCAAAGATCATCTCGCGCATCACGACCAGGCGGTCTTCTTCGAAGAACATATGCTCGGTGCGGCAAAGGCCGATCCCCTCGGCTTCGAACTTGCGGGCGGTTTCGGCATCGGCGGGGGTGTCGGCATTGGCCCTGACCCCGATATCGCGCACCGCATCGGCCCAGGACAGGAGCCTGCGGAAACTGTCATCCAAAGCGGGGGGCAGCATTTCCGCAGCGCCAGCCAGCGCCTCACCCTTGGTGCCGTCGAGGGTGATGATATCGCCCTCACCGAACACGCGGCCATCGGCGGTGGTCAGCTTCCGCTCGCGCTGGTCCAGCCGGATTTCCGACGCGCCAACGACGCAAGGCAGCCCCAGCCCGCGCGCGATCACGGCGGCATGGCTGGTGACGCCGCCGCGTTCGGTCAGGACCGCCGCTGCCGAATGCATGCCCCGGATATCCTCGGGTGAGGTTTCGCGGCGGACCAGAATGCACGCCTCGCCCTTGGCACCACTGGCCTGGGCGGCGGTCGAGGAAAACACCAGCCGCCCCGTCGCCGCCCCGGGTGAGGCGGCAATCCCGCGCGCGATCACGTCGCGGGGGCCGCGCGGATCGACCTGGTGGTGCAAAAGCTCGGACAGGGCGCGCGGTTCGACCCGTAGCACCGCCTCTTCTTTCGCGATGATCCCGTCTTCGGCCATCGCCACCGCGATGCGCAGGTTGGCCCGGGCCGACCGTTGCACCTTGACCGCGTCGAGAACCGCCAGACGGCCATCCTCGATGGTGAATTCGATCTGCATCTCCTCACGCAGGCGGGTGCGGCAGGTTGCGCCGTGTTCAACCAGCGTCGCGAAAATCTCCGGCGCGACTTCTTCCAGCGACGGGCCACGCGGGTCGCGGGTCAGATAGAGCGCCTCGGTCGTGCGCAGGGCATCGCGACCCTGGCTTTGGCCCAGATACCGCCCGGTGACCTGCGGCTTGCCCGTCACCGGATCGACGAACTGGATCACGCCAGAGCCAGAAGTGCCCTGCCCGATGCCTTGCGCCATTTCCTGCACCACAAGGCCCAAAGCGGCCTCTTCCGGTGCGCCCTTGGCCTGGCGGAGGAGGCGGGCCGAGGTCCCCTCCCACGCGCGGGCCATGCTGCGGAGGACCTCGGAGAGTTGGCGCGCGGGGTCTTCGGGAAACGCCTCATCCGTCTCGGCCTCATACTGGCGCAGCACCTCACGCAAGGAGCCGGGGCCGGGGCGAAGGTCGTCGAAAACCTCGGCGTCCAGCCGGGCGACATGGATCGCATAGGACTGGATAAAGCGCAGATAAAGCGCATCCGCCGCCGCCTCGCCATGCGTTTCGGCCAGCCGGGCATGGCGCTTGGCGTTCATCCCGATGTTGAGGATGGTCGCAGGCCCGCCCCATTCCGGGTTCGCCGGACTTGGCCGGACCGAGATCAGCGGACCATCGCCGAAAAGGTCAAGAACGCCCGACGCATCCACCCCATGCCCCGCCGCAATCGCCCGCACCGTGCTGGCGGGGAGCGCCACCGATTTCGGCACCGGCAGCTCCAGCCGCACCAGCCGCTGCAGACATTTCGCCCGCCAGCCATGCGTCGCTGTGGCGATCTGCGCCGCAGGCGCGATCTGCGCGAATTCCGGGAAGGGATCGTGTTTCTGCACTGCAGCACCCAATGTTCGCGCGCAGCATAGCCGGAATGCATGGTCACGCAAGCCTGACATGTCAGTCCTGTGACTATTTGACGGGCAAGCCGGCCTTTGGAACGTGGGCTCACTGCTTGGCGCGGGGTGACTCCCCTCCCCCCGGTGGGGAGGGGTCGGGGGCGGGGGGCAGTCCCTCGGGCAGCCCCCCCACCCTCTCCCTCCCCCACGAGGGGGGAGGGAAGCTCCCGGGGTCGTCGGTCCGGGCTTAGCCCTCGATCCGGCTCAGGTCGGCAACGCCCGAACAGATGGTGCGGATGCGGTGGAGGAGATTAGGCGGTTCAAGAACGGGTCCCAGTGGTTCCGAGCCTCCCCTCCCCCCGGTGGGGAGGGGTTGGGGGTGGGGGGTATCCTTGGAAATGCCCCCCCCACCCTCTCCCTCCCCCCGGGAGGGGGGAGGGAAGCTCCCGGGGCCGTCGGTCCGGGCTTAGCCCTCGATCCGGCTCAGATTGGCGACGCCGGAGCAGATGGTGCGGATGCGGTGGAGGAGATTAGGCGGTTCCGGAACGGGTCCCAGTGGTTCCGAGCCTCCCCTCCCCCCGGTGGGGAGGGGTTGGGGGTGGGGGGTGTCCTTGGAAATGCCCCCCCCACCCTCTCCCTCCCCCCGGGAGGGGGGAGGGAAGCGCTGACCATCGTCGGTCCGGGCTTAGCCCTCGATCCGGTTCAGGTCGGCGACGCCGGAGCAGATGGCGCGGATGCGGTGGAGGAGGTTGAGGCGGTTCCGGCGGATGATCTCGTTGTCGGCGTTCACCTGCACGGCGGTGAAGAAGGCGTCGATCGGGCCGCGGAGGGCGGCCATCGCGGCCATGGCGGTGGCGAAATCCTCTGCGGCCATCGCGGGGGTGATGATTACCTCGGCCTGGTCGAGGGCTTTGAAGAGCGCCCGCTCCTCTTCCGTCTCGGCAAACTTCAGGTCCGCGCCGTAGGAATATTCGACGCCATCCTTCGCCTCGGCCTGGGTCAGGATGTTGTTTGCCCGCTTGTAGCCCTGGAGGAGGTTCGCCCCGTCCTCGGTCTTGAGGAAGTCGCGCAGTGCAGGTGCAATCTTGCTAATCCGGAGCAAGTCATCAGCGACAGATGCACTGATGCAGGCATCGACTACGTCATGCCGAATTCCTTGATCTCGCAGGAAGACCTTGCGGGCCGGATGCCCTGATCGCGGAGGGTGACCTTGAGGCGGTCGTGGAGGAAGGCGAGGAGGTCGGCAGGTATAGAGGTGCCCTGTGCTTCATTCGGAATGAAGTTAGGTTCATCCGGATGCAAATCACGCCAGTTCCAATAGTCACCGAATTGTTTTGCGAGATCGGGAAAGCTTGCACGCCAAAGAAGATCGATGCGCGCAATGTCGCCCGTTATTGCGTCGTCTCCAGCAAACTCTCTAATTTCCTCAATCTTCTCTTCATAATAATCTGCTGGAAGCTCTAGGCCCTCGTCCTGACTAAGAAGCTTGGCTAGAACTGCCGCAAGCTCAGCGCTCTTTTCTCGCGCCACCCTTGCGAGGCGTGCTGTTTGTTGTTCGAGTACTAGGGAGCGAGCAAACTGGACAATGGGCAGCAGCTTGACGCTCACCCCATTCCCCACCACCAACCGAATAACCCCCAACGCCGCACGCCGTAGCGCATAAGGATCCTTGCTCCCCGTCGGCTTTTCGTCAATCGCCCAGAACCCGGTCAGCGTGTCGATCTTGTCGGCCAGCGCCACGGCGACGCTCACCGATGGGCCGGGGCGGGTTAGCCTTCAAAGCCACTTCGACGTAATACCGGCCCATCACGCCCTGCAACTCGGGGAACTCCCCCACCATCGCCGAACGGAGGTCCAGCTTCGCCAGCCGGGCGGCACGCATCGCGTCGTCGGGGTCCGCACCCACGAGGGGCGCGATTTCCCTTGCGAGGGCCGCAATCCGCTCCACCCGGTCGGCCTGGCTGCCCAGCTTGTTGTGGAAGGTGACGGACTTCAGCCCCTCGGCCCATTCCTCCATCCCGGCCTTTGCCACGCGCAGGTCATTCTCCCAGAAGAACTTGGCGTCCGACAGGCGGGCGGAAAGCACCTTCTGGTTGCCCTTCAGGATCGTCGCGCCGTGGTCCGCCGTCTCGGTATTGGCGACGGTGACGAAGCCCT
>NCDS01000113.1 GCA_002280315.1 Rhodobacterales bacterium 32-66-7
CCTGGGTCCGGCCCTGGTCGGCCCTGGCTTTCGCAAGGCCCTGGGGCCCAAACCGCAGGTCGGGCCTCCACCCCGGACTTACCGGCGCAACAGTTGCAGGGCGATGGCGGCGGAAGAGTTGCCTTCGCCCTGGGCCTGCAGATCGGCGCGAAGGACGAAACGGCGGATCAACGCCTCCATCCGGGCGGGTTCGGCAAACTGGCTGACGGTGTCGCTGCCGAAGGCCTGGCGCGTCCGGTCCTTCAGAACCTGGACCTGCTGGTCAAGGTCGATCGAGGCAAAGCTTCTTGGCAAGCCCAGCGCGGTCTGGATCACCTCGCGCATCGGCGGGTTGCCAAGAAGGGTGTACCACTTCGCCGACTCGCTGATCGACCGCGCGGCCAGTTCGGGCAGTTCCCGCTCGGCGTTCAGGCCCAGCCGGTAGGTGTTGTTCTGCGCACCCACCGCAGTCTCGAAGCTGCGGTAGCGAAAGCGGGTCAGAATCTCGTCCGGGAAGGTCGAGATCTTGGTGCGCGGCACCGAAAAGTCGCCAAACCCGAAAGCGGCCGAGAGCTTCTGGTATTGCTTGTCGGCCAGCCGGTTGGCAAGGCTGCCGGTCGTCAGGGTGCCGCCTTCCAGGATCTTCTGGATGAAGGCACGGTTGTTGAGGTCCCCCTCCAGCCCGAAGGCGGTCAACGTGACGCGCAAGAGCCTGCGATCCGAGACCAGCTCTGCGGCGGTGTTGATGCCACCGATCTTCTGGCGGAAATAGGCCTCATCACGCTGCTGGACGGGCAGCGCCTGCTGCACCGCCTGCTGACGGTCGATGGTGCGTTTGAGGAAACCCCAGCCGGTATAGCCCGATAGCGGCAGGACCGGCTGGAACGTCATGCGCGGCCGGCTGCGAACAGCCGCTCTTCCCGGGGCAAAAGGCTACGGAGCGCCTTCAGGGCCTGGTAATGCTGATCTTCCAGCACCGCCTTGCTCGCTGCGGCCAGCAGGGTCCGGCTGTCATGGTCGGTCAGGACCTGGCTCAGCTGTTCGATCCCGCGCAGAAGCTGCATCCGCGTGTCGCCGCTGTCGGCATCGCCGGACAGGACCAGCTGTGCCACATAGCAGACCCGGCGGACGGGGGTGTTCGCCTCCTCCGGGTGGATGGCGTCGCGCAGGCGCAGGATGTTGGCATTCGGCGTCATGATCGCAAGGCGCGAGCGGCGCTCGCCGTTTTCGATCACGGCACCATTGATCAATACCCGCTCATGCGGACCAAGCTTCAGGACAAGGCCGCTCATCCGGCACCCCCGTCCCCGCGCAACCCGCGCATGATCGAGGTGTTGATGTCCACCAGCGCATCGATCCCGGCCTTTTCGTCCTGCACCAGGCGGCTGTGGTGGGCGGTGAATTCATAAAGATAGAAAAGCCGCGACCGCAACGCATCGGGAAGCCCGTTTCCCGGCGTCGCCACATCGGCGGCAAGGGTCGACCAAAGCTGCTGATTGTCGGCCAGCGCGCGGACAAGGCCGGGAAAGTCCTGCGCGCGGGCGGTCCAGGCGGTGCGCAGGCGCTGGGTGATCTGGGCAAAAAGCTCATACTCGATCGAGCGGAGGGAGCGGGCCGGGGTTGCCCGCTGGGCGTAGGCGATGGGGGCTTGATAGCTCATGTGGGGTCCATTCACGGTCGGGGGCTGTTCGGGGTGGCAAGGGGGGTGTGGGCCGCGCGGTCACCCCGCGCGGCCCCCGTCAGTTTACCGGAACAGCGACAGCAGGCCCTGCGGCTGCTGGTTGGCGATCGACAGTGCCTGGGTGGACAGCTGCTGCTGGACCTGCAGCGCCTGCAGCCGGGCCGACGCTTCCTCCATGTCGGTGTCGACCATGGCGCCGATCCCGGTCTTGAGCGCATCGGTAAGCTGGCCGACAAAGTCGCTCTGGATGTCGATCCGCTTCTGCGACGAACCGAAGCTTGCCGCCGCGTCGATCGAGGTTTGCAGCATCGCCTCGATGTCCTGCAGCGCCGAGGCCGGGTCGGTTGCCACATCAATGGTGTTGAGGCCGGCAAGACCGCCGGTGCCCCGCGTGGCGGAGACCGAAATCGCCGCCCCTTCATTGGTGTTGTTGGCAACCGAAAGCGCGCCCGCAGCCAAGGTCAGGGTGAAGTCGCTGTCCGACAGGCCGTTCGCCGTCAGCGAGTTCTTCAGGCCCGACACCAGCGAATCGGCGGTATCGCCTTCCTGCACCACGTAGCGACCCGCGACGGTGCCGATGTTCAGCTCGACCTCGTCGCCAGCAACCAGCGCCGTCAGCGTGCCCGGAGCTGCCGCCGGATCGTTCTTGGCCAGCGCCCCGGCGCCGCCCTGGAAGGCAAAGCCGTCGACCGTGACCGGGGTGCCGGTCACGACCGCCCCTGCGACGGCACCGGTCAGGGTACCGCCACCCGCCGTCAGCGCCGCACCGGCACTGGTCGACAGGTTCTGCGCCGTCACGTTGATGTTGCTTGAGGCAACGCCCGCCGCACTGCGGTCAAGCGAGGCCAGCACGTTCACCGACGTCTCCGAGCCGTTGACGAGGTTCAGCCCGTTGAACTGCGCCGCCCCCACGACCGATTCGATCTGGCTGCGCAGCGCCACGACATCGGTCTGGATCTTGTCGCGGTCGACGTTTTCGGCCTGGGCGGCAACGATCTTGCCTTTCATCTCGGTCAGAAGCTTGGTCACCGATTCCGAGGCCTGGCGGGCGACGGTCAGGGTGGCGCTGCCGACCGACAGGCTGTCAGAGATGCCCTTGAAGCCTTCGACATCCGATTCCATCACCTTGGAGATCGCCCAGACCGCCGCATTGTCCTTGGCAGTGGCGACTTCCTTGCCGGTGGAGATATCCGACTGGGTCTTGTTGAGGTTCATGTTGATGCCCTTCATCGTCTGAAGGGCAACCATCGCGCTGTTGTTGGTCAGGATCGACGACATGTTCAGTTCCTTGCGAAAGGCCGTTGGTTTCACGGCCGGAAGCGCCACCCGAAGTGGCAGGAAAGGCGTTTCTCGCCGGTGCTGCCGGTCACGTCCGGCAGCGCCGCCCCGGAGATGAGGCGCAAGCCCGATAAGACCGCCGACTGTCTAACCAAACCCTAATTGCCCGTGGTCAGATGCAGCGGATTTGAACCAACCTTGCGCCAATTCCCGTGGCGCACGATGCGGTTCAGCAGCGCCGTGGTACCGCAAGGGACAGCGCCGCGATTGCCGCCTTGCGTCCCGACGCGTCATAGGTGGTCAGGGTCGGCCCGGCCAGAATGTCGCCGAACCGCGCCTGGGCGGCCCGCACGCCCTGGGTCGCGGCCGCAAGCAGGGTCAGGTTCAGCCGGGCCTTCCGGCGCAGACGTTCGGCCACCCCGGCATCCCGCGTGCCAAGGCTGCCTGCCAACGCCTCGACCCTTGGGGCAAGCGAGGCGAGGGCGGTGACATCGCCCGCAAGGGCTGCGGCATGGGTCTGGTCAAGCAGCTCTTCAAGCGCCGTTTGCATCGCTCCCCCCTTCGGCCCGCAGCATCGAGGTGAAGATCGACTGGGCCAACCCGACACCCCCACCCTCGACAATCGCCTTTGCCTGTTCCTGGCGCAGGAAAGAGGCGAACTGCGCCTCACCCTCGGCGCCCGAGAAGCTGCCCTGACTGTCGCCCATGCCGGCATAGGTCAGCATCTCGGCCAGAAAGACGGCTTCCAGATCCTTGGCCTTGGCCATGATCTCCTGCTGTCGGCCTGGGGGGACGGTGTGGGTGGAAAGGGGTGCAACGTCCATGTGTCGTCCTCATGATCGGTCGGATTTTCCGCAACTCTCGCTGACGGGGGTAAAGAATAGGTAATCTCTGCTGGCGATAAGACCGATGGGTCGGAAGAAACCGGCACCCGGGCGAACAGAAGGTTGCAAGCATGCAGATGACAACGGTCGCCGCCGGCCTTGGCACAGTCCCGGGACCGCAACCGCCGCTTCCCGGCGGCAGTGACGGGGTCGGTGCAGGGATTAGTGCAGGGTCCGGTACCGGTGCCGACACGGCTCAGGATTTCGCCCGACACTTCTTTCCGGCGGCGCTGGCTGACCCGGTCGCGCCCGTGGAGATCGACACGGGTGCGCTGCTCCCGACCGCGCGTCTTTCCGATCTGCCAAGGTTTGAAACCACGGCCGACCCGGCCAGCCTTGCCGATGCCGCTGCGGTCGGACCGGGGGATGAGGATACTCGACCAGCCGAACCGCCGGTCCTTGCGCCCATCAGCCTTGATCTGATCCTGCCAGCAGGCTTCGCCGCGCCGCTGGTGCCGCCACCGGACCTGAACCGGCCAAATGGCGCAAAGGTCGATCCGGTCGAGGCGACGACAGGCAAAGGCGCGCCCGTCAACCTGGCGCTGCAAGGGGACCCGGGGCTGCCCGACGCTTTAGGGCTGACAGATACCCCCAACGCTGCGGTTGCCTTGCCGCCGCAGTCAAAGCCCGCAGGTCCCCCTGACACACCCCGATTCGCCCTGACCCTGACGGATGCCCCGGACCCGATCGCCGCACCGGCGCTGCCTGTGCCGCCCGCCCACGACGATCCTGTCGGCAAGGGGACGTTGCCAGCCGATCTCCCGGTTCCTCCAGACCGGACAGGCCGCGCCGAAGCGTTGCCAAATCCACCGGGGGTGGACACAGCCCCAGCGCCGGAGGGTGTGGCAGATGGCGAAAAAGGTCGCAAGGCGGCTGAGGATGCGGGTAAGGCAAGGTCGTCCTCCTCTGCCAGCGGCCTCAGGGAAGCGCCCGATACGGCACCCCTTCCGGGCGCGGACCTGGCGGTGCGGGGGCCAGGCATCTGGCAGGCGGTCTTCGCCGGGGCAACGGCAGACCCCGGCCGCGAGCGTGGAGAGCCGGAGGCCCTGGCTCGGGTCCTGTCGGCTCCGACACCCTATGCGCCCCTCGGCGACACCCCGCGCTTCGCTGGGATCGCAGCCACCGCCAAGGCCGGGGCACCGATCCTGGCAGCACCCGATGCCGCCACCGCCGAGGAATTGTCTGCCGTTCCGGGCGACACCCCGCATCCAGGCGAGACGGGCTTTTTCGCCAACGCATCGCCCGGGTCGCTTGCCACTGCGCCCGGCGCTGCAGGGGGTGCTGCCGGGGTCGCTGCCAGCCTGCCGCAGGGGGCCTTGCCCCAGCTTGCGGCGGCCATCGGGGCCACATTGTCTCAGCGCAACGGAGGGACCGAGTTCACCCTTGCGCCCGAAGAGCTTGGCCATGTCCGCGTCACGCTGCACCCCGAAAGCCAGGGCAGTGACCGCGTCGTGGTGATGCTCAGCTTCGACCGGCCGGAAACGCTGGACCTGTTTCGCCGCCACGCCGACCAGTTGTCGGCGGCGCTGCAAGCGGCAGGGTATTCCAGCGCCAGCCTTGGCTTTGCCCAGTCGAACGGGGATGGCCGAAGCGGGGATGACGGCAGCCAATCCGGGCCCCCATCAGGATCGCGTCAGGACCAGACCGCCGATACCCCCTTTCTTCCACCCCCCCTCCGCGTCGCCCAAGGCGCGCTTGACCTGAGATTGTGAGGACCAGGAATGACCGCCTTCGCCCCCCTGACCGCCGCTGCCGGCACCACGCCCGTCACCCGCACGCCCGTCACCCGCACGACCGACACGCCCTCGGGCCAGACGTCCAAGATATCCTCGGACTTCGACACGTTCCTGCGCATGCTGACCGTGCAGATGCAGAACCAGGATCCGCTCAACCCCGTCGATTCGGCAGATTACGCGGTGCAGCTGGCAACATTCTCCAGCGTCGAACAGCAGGTCCGCACGAATGAGCTTCTGTCCGGCATGCAATCCGGATTTCAGGCGATGGGGCTGGCCGATCTCGGCAACTGGATCGGCAAGGAGGTGCGGTCCCCAGCACCGGTGCGCTATGACGGAACGCCCGTCACCCTGGCGCCCCGGCCCAGCGTCGGGGCGGACGGCGCGGTGCTTGTGGTGCGCGACGCCAGCGGAAGCGTCGTCTCGCGCGAGGCGATGCCTGCCTCGGGCGCGCCCTACCAATGGCTTGGGGCGGATGCCACCGGATCGCCCCTGCGCGCCGGGCTTTACACGCTGTCGCTGGAAAGCACCCGGGGAGAGACCGTCCTCGCCACCACCCCGATGGAGCATTACGCCCGGGTGATTGAGGCCAGAACCACCCCCGAAGGCACCAGGCTCGTGCTCTCATCGGGCGTCGAGGTGGCGGTGGAAAGCGTCACCGCCCTGCGCGAGCCGACAAGCTGACCTTGGGTCTCGGCAGGCGACGGGCTTGCATGGCCAAGAGAGCGGGTTGGCCACGGCTGGGGCTGGCGAAAGAGCTGGCCCGGGGCGGGGCTGGCCCAGGGCGGTGGGAGCAGCCGCTGGTTGCGGCCGACCAGAGGCTGGGGCTGCCCACGGGCTGGAACTGGCCACGGGCTGGAACTGGCCACGGTAAGCGACCAACTACGGGCCGGGACTGGCCAGCGGCTGGGAGCGGCTAAGTGCGGAACCGGCCACGGGTTGAGTCCTGACATGGATGAGGATCGGCCTGGCCATTTGCGACGCCTTTCCCTTTCCCAGGCGAGCTTTTGTCCGAACAGAGCCCGTGTCCCAAGCAAACCCAAGTCCGAATTCCGCCTTTGTCTGAAGCCAGCCTTGGTCCAACGTCGCACCTTGTCCGAAGGTGTCCCTGCGAACGGGTCCTTGCCGCATGCATGACCCAGGAAATCACCGCGCCGGTCGTTCAGTGCTCTGCCGCGTCAGAAGTAGCTTCGTACCAGCGCGCCCGAGACCAGCGCCCAGCCGTCGGCCACCACGAAGAACGCCAGCTTGAACGGCAGGGACACCACGGCGGGTGGGACCATCATCATCCCCATCGACATCAGGATCGCCGCGACGACGAGGTCGATGATCAGGAACGGCAGGAAGATCATGAAGCCGATCTCGAAGGCGCGCTGGATTTCCGACAGCAGGAACGACGGCATCAGGATCGACAGCGGCACCTCGGCCACGACCCCTCCACCAACGGGCGCGCCGCTGGAGGCGCGGAGGTCCTGCAGTGCCAGCAGCGTATCGGCATCGACCCGCGCGGCCATGAACACCCGGAACGGCTGGATCGCGGCTTGAAGGGCGGGGCCAACCTCCATCTTCCCTTCGGTCATCGGCTGGATGCCGGTCAGCCAGGCCTCGGTGAAGACCGGGTCCATGATGTACCAGGTCAGAAACAGCGCCAGGCTGATGATCAGCATGTTCGGCGGCGCCTGCTGGAGCCCGATCGCCTGACGCAGGATGGACAGCACCGTGACGATGAACGGAAAGCAGGTCACCATCACCGCCAGCCCCGGCACGATGCTGAGGACGGTGATCAGCAGCAACAACTGGACCGAGCGGAGCGACAGCGTGTTGTCGCCGCCAAGGTCCACCGACAGCTCCTGCGCCAGCGCCGGCGCGGCCAAGAGCATCGCCAGCGCGGCAAGGATCAGGACGCGTCTCACAGACCGCCCCGCAGGTTGGCAACCTCGGTCAGGCGCACGCCCAATTGGCCGGCGTTTTCCCCCTCAAGCTCGGTCAACTCGCCCCGGGCGATGAGGCGGTCGCCGACGTAAAGCTCCACCGGGTCGTCGATCCTGCGGTCAAGGGCCAGGATCGCGTCCTTGGACAGACGCAAGAGGTCGCGGACCATCGGCCGCGCGCGCCCGACCGAGATCGTGACCTCGATCGGGACCTGGCTGAAGGGGTTCATGTCGATGGGGTCATCCATGGGTGGGCTCCTCGAACTCAAGGCTGAAAAACGCGCGGACGGCGGTGCCGATGTCGGCGGTGACCTGGGTCAGGTCGACCTTGGTCTCCCCCGCGCCAAGCCGGATGAAGACCTGCCCCTCGCTGAGGGAGGGTTCTTCCTCGATGATCAGGGGCAGACCCTTGGCTTCGGACAGAAGCTCTTCGACCCGGGCGCGGACGGCGGGGTTGAGGACAAGCTTCACCGGCGCATCGGCCAGCCCGTCGGCCATGGGAAGCAAAGCCTCCAGCACGGTGGGGGCCAGCGCCTCGCGCGCGACGGCGGGCAAAAGGCGGCCGACCATTTCCAGGATAAGCGGGCGCACCGCCTGCAGCACATGGCTGCGCGCGTCCTGAAAGGTGAAGGCAAGGCTTTGCAGATTGCGCGCAAGGTCGGCCTGGATGCGGGACTGGTCGCCCTGACTGGCGGCCGAGGCATCCTCCCACCCGGCGGAATAGCCCTGTTCGAAGGCGGCAACCTTGGCCTCGTCCAGCGCGGTCGGCTCCACCAGCGGGCGGTCGGTGCCGTCCGAAGCGGGAGCGGTGTCGAAGATTTCCAGACGCAGCGGCGGCATCAGACCCGCTCCTCGTCGCGTTCCATCCAGCCGCGAAGGATTTCGATCGATTCGGTCTGCCGCTCGGCAATCAGGCGGCGCAGGCGCGAGGCGGGGTCGTCAGCCTCACTGTCATCACCCAGACCGGACCCAAGGCCGGAGCTACCAAAGCCGGGCAGGGCAAACCCCATCTCGACCTCGCCATCCAGCCCGGCGTCGGCCGAAGGCAAGGCAAGCGGCAAGGCCGGTGCCGCCAATGCCCGCGCGCTGCCTGAGGCAAGGATGGGCCGGATCACGAACAGCCCCAGCACCAGCGCCACGATCGCCAGCACAGCCAGCTGGATCAGCGACATCGTGTTCAGCGGCGCGAATTCCGGCAGGAAGGCGGTGGTGGCCTCGGTCCCAGGGAGCGGCGGAAGCTCTTGAAACTCCAGCGACTTCAGGGTCAGCACATCACCGCGCGCTTCATCGAGACCGACCGCGGCGGCGACGAGTTCGCGCAGGGTCGCCAATTCTTCCTCCGGGCGGGGGGTCCAGGTGCGGGTGCCATCGGCCGCAAGGGTCACCACCCCATCAACCATCACCGCAACCGTCAGCCGCCGGACGGCACCGGGGTTGCGCAGCACCTCACGCTGGGTTTCCGAGACTTCGTAATTCACCCGCTCATTCGTCTGGGAGGTCTGGCTTTGCCCCTGCGCCCCGCCTGCCGCATCACCTTCGGGCAGGTTGGAGGCCACGGTGACCGCCCCCCCCGGATCGGTCGAGGATTCGGTCCGCTCTTCGGTTTCCGACGAGATCGCCACCCGACCCTGCGGATCAAATCTGCGCTCGGTTATCTGTTCTTGCTCGGACACCAGATCGACCGCAACCTCGACCACCGCCTTGTCCGCCCCGACGCGCGCGGCCAGAAGACGTTCGACATTGCCCTTTATGGCCGCCGCACGATCCGTTGCGGCACCAGTGTCGAAACCGGGTGCAGCCTCGCCGCCGATCAGACCTGCGACGGTGTCGATGATCTGCACCATCTCGGGCCGCATGCCGGAGACCGCGCTGGCCACCAGATGCCGGATCGCCTGCGCCTGCGCCTCCGAAAGGTTGCCCGAAACCGTCGTCACCGTCACCGAGGCCGAGGCGTCAGCCCCGGCTTGAAAGCTGCGGGTCGGCGTGCTGGCGATATGGACGCGCGCGGCCTTGACCTCGGGCAGGGCGAGAAGGGTGCGGGCAAGCTCCCCCTCCTTGGCGCGCCAATAGGCGGCGTCGAACATCTGCGAGGTGGTGCCGAACCCGCTCAGATTGTCCAGAAGTTCATACCCGCCACCGCCCGCCGCCGGCAGCCCTTCGGAGGCGAGCGACAGCCGCAGACTGTCGCGCTGGCTGACATCGACCAGGATCGACGACCCGGCGATCTCGTAAGCCACGCCGCGCTGGTCAAGGGCGGCCATCACCTCACCCGCGGCGGCGGGTTCAAGGCCCGCGTACAAAAGCGCCATGTCGGGCTGCCCCGCCATGCGACCGAGCCAGAGCACCGCAAGGAACATCGCGACCGTCGCACCGATGATGATGGCACGGCGGCGCAGGTCGAGGGCGGACCAGATGGAAAGCAGATTCTGCAAGGCGATTCTCCGCATCGACGGTTCTGCCGATGGCCCAGCAATGCCCGACGCCACTTAACAATCGGTTAGTGACCTTTGGCCTAAGGTGACCTCGAAGATGAAGGGGCCGGGTCCGATGGCGACTGCAGATGCAAGCATGGAAATCACGCCGAAGCGGCGGTCGCTGCGACCCTTGCTTCTGGGCCTTCTGCTTGCCTTCGTGCTGGGCGGCGGCGGGTTTTACGCCACCTGGTCGGGTCTCATTCTTGCCCCCGAAACCCGCACCGGGATGGACGAAGGCAAGCCCGAATCGCTGCAGGGCATCGCCTTCGTGGCGCTTGAACCGATGGTCATCTCGCTCGACCCGGCTTCGGGCAGCAGCCATCTGCGTTTCAGCGCCCAGGTTGAGGTTGTGGACTCTGCCGCCGCCGATGTGACCCTGCTTGCGCCCCGGATCCTTGACGTTCTGAACAGCTATCTGCGCGCCATCGATCCCGCGATGATCGAGGATCCGCAGGCAATGGCGCGGCTGCGGGCGCAGATGCTCCGGCGGATCCAGCTGGTGACGGGCGAAGGCCGGGTGCGCGACCTCCTTATTACCGAATTCGTGTTGAACTAGGGGACCATGATGGAACTGATTGCCGATGTGCTTTTGATGGCGGGCTCGTTCGGGGCGGGGGTTTACTGCTACGTGCTGTCCGGCCGGTTGCAGCGCTTTACCACGCTCGAAACCGGCATGGGCGGCGCGATTGCGGTCCTGTCGGCGCAGGTCGACGACATGACCGTGGCGCTGGAAAAGGCGCGGGGGGCGGCCACCGGATCGGCCGATTCGCTTGCCGATCTGACCGCCCGGGGTGAGGCGGTGGCCCGTCGGCTGGAACTCCTGGTGGCCTCGCTCCATGATCTGCCGGAACCGCAGGCAAAACCCGCGCCCGCCGACCCCGCACCCGAGGAGGAGCGCCGCCTGCGCTTTGTCCGGCGCCGGATGTCGCGCGATGCGCTGGAGGTGGCGGAATGATCCTGTCTCGCCTGGCCCGGCGGGGCACGTTGTTCATCGTGGCGATGCTGTTCGCGACATCGGGGGCGCTGCGGCTGGGCTCTGGCGTCGGCAGCGCCCTCGCCCGCGCCGAAGCCGCGCCTGATCCGGTCGTGACGACGGACACCAGCTGCGCCATGCCCGCCGCCCTCGCCGAAGCCCTGACCGCGCGCGAAACCCGGGTGACCGACCAGGAGGCCGCGCTCCAGGACCGTCTGGCAGCCCTTGCCCTGGCCGATGCCGCGATCAACACCCGCCTGGCGGAGCTTCAGGCGATGGAGGAAGAGCTTCGCGCCACCCTCGCCCTGGCCGACGGGGCCGCCGAGGAAGATATCGCCCAGCTGACCGCCGTCTATCAGGCGATGAAGCCCAAGGACGCCGCTGCCCTGTTCGAAACGATGTCACCCGAATTTGCCGCCGGATTCCTTGGCCGGATGCCGCCCGAAGCCGCCGCAGCCATCATGTCGGGCCTCTCGGCCGAGGCGGCCTACGGCATCAGCGTGATCGTGGCCGGCCGGAATGCGACCGCACCGAAGAACTGACGCGGCGGTCAAGGAAACCTTAACCCATCGCCCGGATAGTCGGGCAGGCAGGGTTCAGAATTCGGGGCGCGTTCAATGCTTGGCCTGATCGGCATCGTCCTCATCCTCGTCATGGTCTTCGGCGGCTACGTGCTTGCCGGCGGCAAGATGAGCATCATCCTCGAGGCGCTGCCGTTCGAGATGATCATGATCGGCGGCGCCGCGGTCGGGGCCTTCCTGATCTCGAACGACATCACGGCGGTCAAGCACACGCTGCGCGACATCGGCAAGGTCTTCCGGGGACCGAAGTGGAAACTGGACGACTACCGCGATCTGTTGTGCCTCTTGTTCGAACTCATCCGCCTGGCCCGGGCCAATCCGGTGACGCTGGAAGAACATGTCGAAGCGCCGGATACCTCGACCATCTTCAGCCGCTATCCCCGCATCCAGCACGATCATGAGGCGATGGATCTCATCTGCGACACGCTGCGCGCGGCCGCGATGAACTATGACGACCCCCACCAGGTCGAAGAGGTGCTCGACAAACGGATGGAGGCGACGCTGCACCACGCGATGCACTCCAGCCACGCGCTGCAGACCGTGGCCGACGGGCTGCCAGCGCTGGGGATCGTCGCCGCCGTACTGGGGGTGATCAAGACCATGGGCTCGATCGACCAGCCGCCCGAGGTGCTGGGCAAGATGATCGGTGGCGCGCTCGTCGGCACCTTTCTGGGCGTCTTCCTGGCCTACGGGCTGATGGGCCCCTTTGCCGCAAGGGTGAAAACCGTGGTGGAGGAGGATATCCACTTCTACCAGCTGATCCGTGAGGTGCTGATTGCCAACCTGCACCGGCACCCGGCCAACATCTGCATCGAGGTCGGCCGCCAGAACACGCCCCATCACCTCCGCCCCGGCTTCGGCGCCCTGGAAGAGGCGATGCGCGGTCTGAAACAGGATGCCGCCTGATGCTGCGTGCCGCGCTCTTGCTGGTGGCCTTGGCCAGCCCGGCGCTTGGGCAGACGGCGCGGGTGATCTCGGGCGAGCATGATGATTTCACCCGACTTGTCGTCGAATTGCCGGCAGCGGATGGCTGGACGGTGGGCCGGACCGCGATGGGCTACGCTTTCGCAACCGCCGCCGACACCCCGCCCGCCTATGACCTTTCCACCGTGTGGGAGCGGATCCCAAGAACCCGGCTCCAAGGCCTGCGCGCGGACCCGGACAGTGGCGCGCTTCTGCTCACGGTTGCCTGCGCCTGCCACGTCTTTCCGTTCGAATACCGCCCCGGCGTGATCGTGCTTGACATCAAGGACGGCCCCGCCCCCGCCGGATCGGTCTTCGAGACCGCGTTTGCCGCGCTGCCCGAGGTGGACCCGCTGGCGCCAGGCTTTCAACCCTCCGGTTACGACTGGATCGACTTGGCCCGGACCGCACCCGACGCCGGTGAAAGCGATCCTGTCACCCTGCCCCTTGCGACCGGCTCTGTCTCGCTTGATCCCTTGCGGGATGAGCTTCTGGAGCAGATCAGCCGGGGCGCGACCGAAGGCGTGGTCGACATGGAGCTGCCCGGTCGCCCGGCCGATGTCCCCGCCCATGACGGCGGCGACCTGCCCTGGGCCCGCATCCGGATCGGTGAGCTGCCGGGACTGGCCATCCGCGACCCCGACGCAAAGGAGGGGACCCTGCCGCCGGACGGGCTGACCTGCGCCCCGGACGATGTGCTCGCCCTTGCCGAATGGGGGGCCGACCGCCCTGCACTCGAGCTTCTGGTGGAAGCCCGGGCGGATCTTTACGGCGAATTCGACGCTTTGGACGTCAAGGCGGTGCTGCGCGCGGTGCGGCTGCACCTCTACCTCGGTTTCGGGGCGGAGGCCGGGCAATATGCCGACCTTCTGACCGGCGAAACCCTGTCGGGGGAGGAGGAGGCTGCCCTGAACCTCTACCGTTCCATGGCGCGCCTCATCGATGGCGAGACCGACCCCGAGACGCCGTTTGCGACCATGCTTGGCTGCGACGGCCCGGCGGCATTCTGGGCGGCGCTGGCGCATGACCAGCTTCCTGCGCAGCTTTCTGGCGCTGCCGCCGCATCTTCGCCGCAGCCTTGGCCCCGGCCTTGCGGACAAGTTCCTTGCCTCCCAGGACGCGTCGGCCGCCCGCGTCATTCGCGACGCGGTGGAGCGCGTTCCCCATATTCCGCCCGCCGAGGTGGCGAAGCTGGACGCCAACGCCGACATGCAGGCGGACAAGCCCGCCGAAGCGCGCGATCACGCCGAAACGGCCCTGGACGCGGGCGATCAAAGCCTTGACGCGCTGATCCTGCTGGTCACGGCGCCTCAGCAGGACATGACACCCCTGTCGCCCGACATCGCCACCGCCATCGCCGCCTTCGCGGGCGAGCAGGGCGACAAGGTGACGCGCCCGCTGGTTCTGGCGCTTGC
>NCDS01000114.1 GCA_002280315.1 Rhodobacterales bacterium 32-66-7
TGCGGCAGTTGGGGGAGGAATACCAGCATCCGGCGCTTGGCTGGTTCGACCGGATGGTGAACGGGCTCAACCGCCTGCCGCGCCCGATGCTGGCCTTCGGGACGCTGGGGCTGTTTGTCTATGCGATGGTCGATCCGCAGGCGTTCGCGCTGCGGATGGTCGGGCTGAATGCGGTGCCGGAGCCGCTCTGGTGGCTTCTGGGAGCGATCGTCGCCTTCTACTTCGGCGCGCGTGAGACGTATTACTTCCGCAACCGTCCGGTGCAGCCGGGCACCGGGACGGGCCGCGCGGGGGAGGAGAACGCCGCGCTGAACGACTGGCGCGACGGCTGAGCGATCCTTGACCTCTCCTCAGGCCTCTGGCATGGCCATTGGCGAAGGGATGGGCTGAAAATGAACCTGTTTGCCGAGATGCGCGCGCTGGTGGTGGCGTCGCTTGACCGCCTTGCGGCCGAGGGTGCGCTGCCCGCCGGGCTGGACCTTGCCGCCGTCACGGTGGAACCACCGCGCGATGCCGGGCATGGCGAGATGGCGACGAATGCGGCCATGGTGCTGGCGAAACCGGCCGGGATGCCGCCGCGCGCGATTGCCGGGGCGCTGGCTGCGGTCCTTCTGACCGACCCGCGCGTTCTGGCGGCAGATGTGGCGGGGCCGGGGTTTCTGAACCTTTCGCTTCGGCCTTCGGTCTGGCAGGGGCTGGTCGGGAACATCCTGACCCAGCCTGACGGTTATGGACGCTCAACCCTCGGTTCGGGGCGCAAGGTCAATGTCGAGTTTGTCAGCGCCAACCCGACCGGCCCGATGCATGTGGCCCATGCGCGGGGTGCTGTGGTGGGGGATGCGCTGGCCCGCCTGCTGGCATTCTCCGGCTGGCAGGTCACGCGGGAATATTACGTCAACGACGGTGGGGGCCAAGTCGATGTCCTCGCCCGGTCCGCCTATGAACGCTACCGCGAGGCGCATGGCCTGTCGCCCGAGATTGCCGAGGGGCTTTATCCCGGCGACTATCTCATCCCGGTCGGCGAGGCGCTGAAGGCGAAGTACGGCGTGAGCCTTCTCGACAAGGGCGAGCAGTCCTGGCTGACCGAGGTTCGCGATTTCGCCACCGACATGATGATGGCGATGATCCGCGAGGATCTGGCAGCGCTTGGCGTGACGATGGATGTCTATTCCAGCGAAAAGGCGCTTTACGGCACCGGCCAGATCGAAGCCGGGATCGAGGCGTTGCGCAAGCTTGACCTCATCTACCATGGCACGCTGGAACCGCCCAAGGGCAAGACCACCGAAGACTGGGAGGCGCGCGAGCAGACGCTGTTCCGCTCTACCCGGTTCGGCGACGACCAGGACCGCCCGGTGCAGAAAGCCGATGGCGGCTGGACCTATTTCGCCCCCGACATCGCCTATCATTTCAACAAGGTTGAACGTGGCTTCGACGAGCTGATCAACATCTTCGGCGCGGACCACTCGGGCTATGTCAAGCGGTTGAAGGCGGTCGTGTCGGCCCTGTCGCAGAACCGCGTCACGCTGGACATCAAGCTGATCCAGCTGGTGAAGCTTCTGAAGGGCGGCCAGATCGTCAAGATGTCGAAGCGGGCGGGGACCTTTGTCACCCTGCGCGATCTGATCGACGAGGTCGGGCCGGATGTGGTCCGCTTTGTCATGCTGACCCGGAAAAGCGACGTGGCGCTCGATTTCGATTTCGACAAGGTGACCGAACAGTCCAAGGACAATCCGGTCTTCTATGTCCAGTATGCCAATGCCCGCGTGAACTCCATCCTGCGCAAGGCGCGTGAGGCGGGGCTGGCCGTCGATGATCCCAGCCTTGCCGCCGCCGACCTTTCCCGCCTCGACCATCCGGCGGAACTTGCGCTGATCGGCAAGCTGGCGGAATGGCCGCGTCTGGTGGAAATCGCCGCAAGGGGGAATGAGCCGCACCGCATCGCCTTCTACCTCTTTGAACTCGCATCGGACTTCCACGGCCTCTGGAACCGGGGCAATGACGAGGCCGGCTTGCGGTTCCTGCAGGACGATCAGGTGGCCTCGCAGGCGAAAATCGCCTTGGCGCGGGCCGTGGGCGTTGTCATTTGCGCCGGTCTTGGTATCCTTGGGGTCACCCCGGTCGAGGAAATGCGCTGATCCCGGACGCGCCGCCTTGACCGAAACGAAGCTGCAGGGGGGGATCAACCCTCCCGCAATGAACCGGGAATCCACGGGGCCCGGGAGGCGGGGCAAGAGATGGCGGACGCGGATTACGACGATTTCGGCACTCTGTCCCTGGACCCTTCGCGCCAGGGTCGTGCGGCGTCTCCGGTGCAGCGTTGGGTTCACCTGACCGGCGCCGTGGTGTCGCTGGGGCTTCTGGCCGCGTTCGGTATCTGGGCCTTTCGTCTTGCAGAGCTTGAGGTGACCGGCGTCCCCGTGGTGCGCGCGGTCGAGGGGCCGATGCGGATCGTGCCGGCCGACCCGGGCGGCGTCGTCGTCGATTTTCAAGGTCTGGCCGTCAACGATGTCGCAGCCGACGGTGGGGCTACCGACCTGCCCGAGGTGCTGACCCTGGCCCCCCGTCCGATGGATCTTGCGGCTGAGGATGTTGCGGGCCTTGCTGGCGGTTCGGTCGCCGCCTTGGCGGGGTTGGAAGAGGTCCTGGCCCCCTCCGACGGTCTGGCACCGGCCGGTGCCGCCGATCTGGCACTTGCGGCCGAGCCGAAGGTCGAAAGCGCGAGCCCCACGGCTTTGGCGGTTGACGCTGCCCTCGCCGAAGCGCTGGGTCTGGCGGCTGAGTCCGATCCGGCCGAGGCGGTCCTGCCAGAGGTGGAGCCGTTGCCCCTTGGCACCATCGTCACCTCTCCGCGCCCCATACCGCGCCCGGAGCTTCAGGCGGTCGCGGCCACAGCGGAACCAACGGCCGCTCTGCCGCCGGTCGAAGAGATCGATCCGCAGACGATCCCGCTTGGCACCCGGCTGGTGCAGTTCGGCACCTTTGACACGGTTGAAGAGGCGCGCGCCGCCTGGGCGAAGCTTGCCGCTGAGTTCGGCGATCTGATGGTCGGCAAGGCAATGGTGCTGCAACCGGCCGAAAGCAACGGTCGCAACTTCTGGCGGCTCCGTGCGCACGGGTTCGAGGATGAGGCCGACGCCCGCCGCTTCTGCGTGGCCTTTGCCGAACAAGAGCTGATCTGCATCCCGGTGCCGCAGCGATGACCGCCATCGGGTCGGGCGCGACGATCTTCGGCTGCGCCGGTCCGCAGCTTCTGGCGGCTGAGCGGGCGTTCTTTCGAACCGCCGACCCGTTCGGCTTCATCCTGTTCGGCCGCAATGTCGAAGACCGGGCCCAGCTTTCCCGTCTGACCGCCGATCTGCGTGAGGCCGTGGGCCGCGATGCCCCGATCCTGATCGACCAGGAAGGTGGCCGCGTCCAGCGCCTTCGCGCGCCCCTGTGGCGGGAGTGGGAGCCCCCCCTCGACTCCGTCCTTGCCGCCCCGACGCCCGAAGCGGCAGTGCGCGCCCTTTGGCTCCGCGCCCGGATGATCGCGGCTGAGTTGACCGAGGTCGGGATCGACACCAATTGCGCGCCGGTCGCCGACCTTGCCTTTCCCGACACGCATCCGTTCCTCCGCAACCGCTGCTATGGCAGTGACCCGACGGTGGTGGCGACGCTTGCCCGCGCCGTGGCAGAGGGGCTGCTGGCTGGGGGAGTGCTGCCGGTGGTCAAGCACCTGCCCGGGCATGGCAGGTCGCACCTCGACAGCCACCTTGCCTTGCCCCGGGTCACCGCGCCTTACGCCGAGCTTCACGCGACCGACTTCGCCCCGTTCCGCGCGCTGGCGGATCTGCCGATGGCGATGACCGCGCATCTGGTGTTTGACGCCATCGACCCCGACCGCCCAGCCACCCAATCGCCCCGGATGATCGACCTGATCCGCCGCGACATCGGCTTTCAGGGTCTCCTGATGACCGACGATCTGACCATGCAGGCCCTGTCGGGGTCCCTGGCAGACCGGACCGCACGCTCGATGGCCGCAGGGGTGGATGTGGCGCTCCATTGCAAGGGCGTGCTGGCCGAGATGGAGGAGGTGGCCACAGCAGCAGGCAGCCTTGGCCCGATCTCGGCCGCGCGGGCGGAAACGGCACTTCTGCAACGCCGCAAGGTCACGACCGATGTGCCAGCCCTTCTGGCCGAGCTTGCCGATGTCTGACGCACCCGAAAGCTGGGACGGCCCCGAACGCCTTTCCCCCGCCGACCGGCTGGCCGCCGAGGCGCTGATCGTCGATGTTGTCGCCGAGCAATACCTTGAATTCGTCGAAGAAGCCCGCCTCCTTCGGATCGAGCTTGCGGCGGATTATCTGGTGATGGCGGCCTGGCTTGCGTTCCTGAAATCCCGGCTGTTGCTGCCACCCGACCCGCGCGATGATGGCCCCTCGGCCGAAGAGCTGGCCGAGCATCTGGCGTTCCAGTTGGAACGCCTGGCCGCGATGCGCGATGCGGGGGCGCAGCTTTTTTCCCGCGACCAGCTTGGCCGGCAATTCTTTGCCCGGGGCCTTGCCGCCGATCTGACCCAGTCCCGCGAGGTGCGCTATACCGCGACGCTGATCGACCTGATGCGCGCCTATGCCCGGATCCGGACCCGTGACGACTTTCGCCCCTTTGTCCTTGACCGCGACCATGTCTACACGATGGAGCAGGCGCTCGACCGGATGCGCGGGCTGATCGGCAGCACCATCGACTGGGCCGACCTTACAAGCTTTCTGCCCGAAGGCTGGTCGGCGACACCGATGGCGCGGCGGTCGGCGACGGCGGCGCATTTCGCGGCCGTTCTGGAACTGGCGAAGCTTGGCAAGGTGACGCTGCGGCAGGGCGATACCTTCGCCCCGATCCAGCTGCGACGGCGCGACCCATGAGTGAGACGGAAAGCCTGTTCCAGGTCCCCCCGATGGCCGAGCAGGAGCGGATGGTCGAAGCCATCCTCTTCGCCGTGGCCGAGCCGGTGACCCTGGCCGAGATTGCCGCGCGCCTGCCCCTGGGCTCCGACCCGGCCGAGGCGCTGCTGCATCTGACCCGCCGCTACGAAGGCCGGGGGGTGCATGTGGTCAGGATCGGCGACGCCTATGCCTTCCGCACCGCGCCCGACCTTGGCCATCTCATGCACCTTGAGGCGGTCGAGACCCGGAAGCTGAGCCGCGCCGCGATCGAGACCCTTGCCATTATCGCCTATCACCAGCCGACGACCCGGGCCGAGATCGAAGAGATCAGGGGCGTTGCGGTCAGCCGGGGTACGGTCGACCAGCTTCTGGAACTCGGCTGGATCAAGCTTGGCCGCCGCCGGATGACGCCCGGCCGCCCGGTGACCTTTGTGGTGACCGAGGCGTTCCTGGACCATTTCGGCCTCGCCTCGGCGCGCGATCTGCCGGGGTTGAAGGAACTGCGCGCGGCGGGGTTGCTGGACAACCGGCCCGTGCCGGGGCAATCCTTGCCGGACGAAGATGCCCCACAAGGCGACCAGGGTGCGTTGTTCGAGGATGAGGGGGATACATGGACCTGAACCGATTGGTCGCGATGCTGGTGAAGCTGTTCATGCGCCACGGCTTGAAATACGCCATCGACTATCTGGCGCGGCGCGGCAAACCCGGGGCTGATCTGTCGCCCGAAGAGCAGAAGCAGCGGGATGAGGGCAAGGCGATGGCCGACAAGGCGCGCAAAGCCTCACGCCTTGCCGGGCGGTTCCTGCGCTGAGGTTTCTGCGCTGAGGGCGGCTGAAATTCCTTGAGAAAGGAATTTGGACGATTTCCTGGTCAGGAAATCGTCTTCCGGGCCAGCCAGCGCGCCTCATTCGCCTCAATGGCGGCGATCCGTTCATTGGTCCGCGGATGGCTTAGAAGCCAGGCCGGAACCCCTTCGCCCCGGTTCGCGGTCAATGTCCCCAGCTTGCGAAACAGCGATTTCTGCGGCCCGGTCCCGATCCCGGCCTTGATCATGAGGGCCGAGGCATAGGCGTCCGCCTCGAACTCATCCCGGCGGCTGAGCCGGGCCATCAGCGCGGTCGAGATCAGGTTGGCAAGCCAGACCCCGACGAAGGGCAGAAAGCGGTTCAAGACCGCCGCCAGCATCATGAACACCGCGTTCTGCCCGGTGAAGTCGATCATCCGCCGCCGGAGATGACCCAGCGCCACATGGCCGAGTTCATGCGCAATGACACTGGCGAGTTCCTCGGCCGTGACCTCGCCCCGCGCCTTGCGGTTCAGAAACCCTCGGGTCAGGAAAATCCGGCCGTCGGGGGCGGCAAGGCCGTTCACCGGCTCCACCTCGAACACGTTCACCTTGATCTCGGGCAGGTCCATCGCTTGCGCCATCCGGTGGGCCAGCCGGGTGATCGACGGGTCGGTCAGGGGTTTCGATTGCGCATCCAGCATCCGGCTGGTGCGCCAGACCGAAAACCGCTGCATCAGGAAGGCATAGAGAACCGCCAGCAGAACCGGGAGGGCGAGCTTGATCATGTCTGGGATATAGGGGGTCCGGCGGGGTCGTCAAAGCCCTTCATCAAAGCCCTTTCGCCCGTCTGGCGCAAAAGCCTTGTGCCCCGGGCCAGACCACCGCCCCGAGGCCCACATGGGTGCGGCGAGGGTGCGGTCGAAGCGGTCTAATGTGCCGCTGATCCTTGACCAGCGTGATGCGGGCGAGGTGGCAGAAGCCTTCCGGGTTCAGGGTCTGGAAGAACGGCAGGAACATCTAGCCGAGGAAAAGCCGGTCCAGACTCAGCGTCAGGAACAGCGCCAGAAGGCCGCAGGCAATCCCGAACCCCGCCGCATATTGCGCCATGTCGGCCGGTTTGCCGCCATAGCGACGGGCATAAAGCGCGCCGCCGATTGCCCCCAGCACCAGACCACCGATCACCAGCATCTCGCCCCCAATTCAGGGGACATGCCCCCGTCAGCCGTTCGCGCCCCGGTCGGCCACGGCGGCGATGTCGCGCATCCGGGCCTGAACCACCGCGTCCGGGCCGAAGCCATACCGCGCCAGGGGCTGGCTGTCCACCCGCAGCGCCTCGGCTGCGGCGGTATCGCCCAGCCGCTCCAACGCCTCGGCCTTGATGAGCATCAGGGTGGCCAGAAGGGCGGCGTTTTCATAGGACTTCACCACCGGGATCGCCCGGTCGGCCAGTTGCAGCGCGTCCTTCGGCAAGCCGCCCGACAGAGCCATCGCGGCAAGTTGCATGTCGATATGGGCCACCTGCAGCGCGCCACTTGGTTGGCGGGCATAGATCGCGGCGGCGCGGGTAAAGGCCTGATAAGCCCGCTCGGGGTCGCTGCCGGCGTTCAGGCGGGCGATTGCGAAGTGGCTGAAGGCAAGGCGACCATCCTGCCAACCCGCCGCCTCGGCCAGCGAAAGCGCCTGATCCGCCGCAGCCTTCCGCGCCGTGGCCGAGCCCTGGCGACCCAGCGCCGTCTCGATCGCGCGGACCCAGGGCGACACCCCTTGCGCCGTGCTGCCAAGCGACGATCCGCCCAGGAGCTGCGGCAGCTTTGCTGCCACCTCGGCGCGGGACATGCCGCTGGCAAGCGCCGGTGAATAGACCGCGCGCAGGATCGTCATGTCGAAGCCGGTCAGCACCGAATGGAAATTGTCGTCGTTGAAGACGCTGTCGGGCAGGCGGTAAAGGTCGTTCAGCGGCCCCAGCGCCTGCGCCAGTTCCTCATGCAGGCAATCGCGAATCTCCTGCGGGCTGGTGTCCGCGGGCACGAAGATCGCCGCGCGGTCGCGCCTGGTGACCGTGGCCCAGTCCACCTCCGCCGTGCCGCGCTTCCTGCGGTATTCGGCCAGCGAGGAGACGTTCGGCACCACGAAACACGCCGCCTGCGGGGCAAGCTGGCGCAAGGTGCTGCGGCTGGTGAACTCGACCGTGATCGACGCGCCGTCAGGTTCGGTCACGGAAATGTCGATCCCGGCCTCGTCCCGCAACCGCCCGACCAGCGCCGCCAGATCGCGCGCGGCGGTTGGGGGCACGTCCCCGGTGAGGCCCACGGTGACCGGACCTTCGAACCGACTGAACGTGTCCAGCATCCGGCCGCTTTCCATGGCGAACGTCAGGTCCATGAAATCCCGCGCGAGCGACGAGCCGCCCGAGCCACCCCCGGCCACAAGCCCGGTCGGGGTGCCAAAGCCGACACCGGTTTCGCTGAGCGGGCGGTTCTTCGTCACCTGCGCGGAGGGCGCGCAGGCGGCAAGGGCGACCAGAGCGGTCAGAACGATCGGCAGGCGCATGGCAGCCCCGGAATGCAGGCACCCCGGCAGAAAGGGTACTTTTCAGTGATCTCTGTGCAGGGCGAGAGAGTCAATTCCGCAAAAATCCAGATTTTTCCGGCCACTACCCCTCGCGGGTCGGGGCGCAGGAGTCGCCAGATTTATCCACAAGAGATCACGGAATGTTACGGATTGGAGGGTTTCGCCGCCGCGCCGGTGGAAAACCGTGTGGATAACCGAATCGCTACCGCTCACCCCGGGCGATGAAGGCGAGGCGTTCGAACAGCTGCACATCCTGTTCGGTCTTCAAAAGTGCGCCGTAAAGCCGGGGCAGGGCGGTTTTGGCGTCAGCCCGCAAATCCTCGGGTGCAAGATCCTCGGCCAAGAGAAGCCGCAACCAATCCAGCACCTCGCTGGTGGAGGGGCGCTTCTTCAGCCCCGGCATCGCGCGCAGCTCGAAGAATTGCGTCAGCGCGGCGGTCAGCAGTTGCTCCTTGATGCCGGGAAAATGCAGCCGCACGATGGCCGCCAAAGTCTCCGGGTCAGGAAAGCGGATGTAGTGAAAGAAACACCGGCGCAGGAAGGCGTCGGGCAGTTCCTTTTCGTTGTTCGAGGTGATGATGACCAACGGGCCGCTGGCGGGCGCGCACCGTCTCGCCGGTCTCGTAGACGTGAAACTCCATCCGGTCGAGGTCCTGGAGAAGGTCGTTCGGAAACTCGATATCCGCCTTGTCGATCTCGTCGATCAGAAGGACCACGCGACCCTCCGCCTCGAACGCCTGCCAGAGCTTGCCCTTGCGGATATAGGCCGCGACATCGTTCACGCGGGGGGCGCAACCGACTGATCGCGTCCTGCTTGCAGGGCCCCTGCGCCGCGCGGGTTGTGGACTTCACATGCAGCTGCCGCTGCAAGGTCACGGCGGCGTTCACCGCAACGGTCCGGTCATCCGAGGCGACATAGCCGGCGGTTGATGCAAATTTCATTATGGTTTCAACACGCTGTTACCTGGCCCTGCACAAACCCTACATTCGGGCACAAAATCTCGCAACCGCTAGTGACAATGCGAAGGCCATGCGGTAAACGCCCGCCAACGGGAGCGTATCATGACTGAAGCCCACCTGTCGGAGCGATCCGGCACAAAGGAGAGAGTTTCAATGAAGGCCGAAGTTTTCCTGCCAGATGACTACCGTCCAGCCGAGGATGAGCCGTTCATGAACGACCGGCAGCTGGAATATTTCCGCCGCAAGCTGATCGTCTGGAAGCAGGAGCTCTTGGAGCAGTCGGCCGATACCATCGACAACCTGCAGGACAGCGGCCGCAACGTGCCCGACATCTCCGACCGCGCGTCCGAGGAAACCGACCGCGCGCTGGAACTGCGAACCCGCGACCGGCAGCGCAAGCTCGTGGGCAAGATCGACGCCGCCCTCCGCCGGATCGAAAATGGCGAGTTCGGCTATTGCGATGTCTCGGGTGAGCCGATCAGCCTGAAACGCCTCGACGCCCGCCCGATTGCCACCATGACGCTTGAGGCGCAGGAACGGCATGAGCGTCGCGAACGGGTCCACCGCGAAGAGTGATCCGTTTGCGGGCCAGAACCCTTGCACGCCGGGCCCCTGGTCCGGCGTTGTCATTGATGGGGCAAGCATGCAGCTGACCGGCTACCCCGTCACCATCATCGGCGCGGGCGTGGCGGGGCTTGCGGCCGCCCTTGCCTTTGCCCAGCGCGGGGCCAGCGTCACGCTGCTGGAACAGGCCGACGCGATCCGTGAGGTTGGGGCCGGCCTGCAGATCTCGCCCAACGGGGCTGCCGTCCTGAGCGCGCTTGGGCTTGAAGCGGCGGTAGGGGCGGCGTCGGTTCGGGCACAGGCGGTCAATCTGATCGACGGGCCAAGCGGTGACGCCGTGGCGCGGCTGGACCTTGCGCGGCTTGGCCCGGACCAGCCCTATCACTTCCTCCACCGGGCCGATCTGATTGGCCTGCTGGCGGACGCGGTCAAGGCTGCGGGCGTGACGCTGCGACTGGTGTCGCGAGTGACCGGGATCGACCTTGCCGGTCCGCGCCCGGTGGTGACCCTTTCCGATGGTGCGCGGATCGAAGCTCGGCTCCTGATCGGGGCCGACGGTCTGCACTCCCCGACCCGGGTGGCGCTGAACGGGGCGGCAAAGCCGTTCTTTACCGGCCAGGTCGCCTGGCGCGCGCTGATCCCGGCCGAACCCGGCATTGCACCGGAGGTTGACGTTCACATGGGCCCCGGTCGCCATCTGGTCAGCTACCCCCTGCGCGGCGGCACGCTTCGCAACATTGTCGCGGTCGAGGAGCGTACCCGCTGGGTCGGGGAAAGCTGGTCTCTCCACGACGACCCGATCGTCCTGCAACTGGCGTTCGAGGGCTTTTCCCCCCGGGTGCGCGGCTGGCTCGACGAGGTGAGGGAGCCGCTCCTCTGGGGTCTGCATCGCCACCCGGTGGCGCCGGTCTGGGGCAGGGTGATGGAGGAGGGGGCCGTGGCGATCCTCGGCGATGCCGCGCATCCGACCTTGCCGTTCCTCGCCCAAGGGGCTGCGATGGGGCTGGAGGATGCCTGGGCTCTGGTCGACGCATTGGCCCGGCACGACGATCTGACCACCGCTCTTGCCGCCTACACGGCGCATCGCAAACCCCGCACCACCCGGGTTGTTGCAACCGCCAACCGCAACGCCCGGGCCTATCACCTCTCCGGTCTTGCCCGCGCCATCGGCCATACCGGGCTGGGGCTGGTCAGCCGGCTTGCCCCTGGTCTTCTGCTGTCGCGTTACGACTGGCTTTACCGGCATGACGTGACACGTCGGCCCTGAGCGCTGGCAAAGCCAACCCGGCCCATGCCGCAGTGCTTCGCTCGTCCATCGTGGGTGACGGAGAGGGGGGGCTGCTTTCCGGACCGCCAGAGGCCCCCCACCCCCGACCCCTCCCCACAAGGGGGAGGGGAGGCTCTGCTCCCCCCGGTGCGAGCCCGGTTGATCCGGATCTGCGAAGATACCCGACCGAGGTCGCTCAAGTGCTTCCCTCCCC
>NCDS01000115.1 GCA_002280315.1 Rhodobacterales bacterium 32-66-7
AGGATGTGCAGGATTTCCTGGTCTGCGGGAATCGGCCGGGCCCGGGCGGTTTCGATCACCCGGTCCACATCTGCGGGTGCCAGCTTCAGCCGCGTCGGCACCTGGTTCAGCGCATCGCGCAGATCGGGCGGCAGGCTGGCAAAGCTTGCCTCACCCACGAAGATCTTCACGTCCCGGCAGTCCCAACCCTCCGCCGACCCGCGCAAGCGGCGCACCTCGTCCAAGGGCAGGGCGCAGCGCCATTCGATCAGGTCGGCTTCCCAAAGGCGCAACTCCCCCCGCAGCGCGTCAAAGCCGGAGCGTGCGGCCGCCGCCATCGCACTTGTCGCAATCGACAGTGCCAGATCGACCCCGGCCGGACCCTTTACCGTCTGGCTCCAGCCATAGTCCTGATCGACCCCGGCGTTGGCGACCAGAAACAGCATCCGCTTCAGCTTGACCGCCTCCTCCGCCGTAAGGGGCGCATGGGGCACCTCGGCGCGGGCGCGTTCGACGGCAAGGCCGGTGATGCCGAAATTGTCGGTGATCCCCCCGTCAAGGAGTTTGACGAACTTCACCTCATCCGGCCGCGCATAGCTTTCCAAAGCGCGGGCATGGGCGCGCATTGCGGCCGTAGCCTCGGGGTTGTGGCGGGCGGCGGTCAGCCAGTCCGGTTCCTGGTAGTCGCATTGCCCCTGATGCGCCTTCAGGACGATGGGGGTGAAGACCAAGGGCACGGCGGCCGAGGCGGCAACAGCCTCGCTTAACCTGACCTTGGAAAGATCGGAGCAGAGCGCGTCGAAGGTTTCCGGGCTGAACAGGAACGGCGTGGTGTTCGCCATATCGGTCGCGTTGATCCAGGTGATGATCCGGGACCGCTGCCGCAGATCGCCGAAGGTCGCGCCATGAAACAGCATGTCGTCAAGGTAGCGCCCGAAGGTATCGCGCCCGTTCGCCCCGCCCGCGATACCCCGCACGATGGTCAAGGGATTGCCCCCCGAGGGGGCCATGTAAGCCTCACCATCGGTCGACAGGAACCGTTCTCTTTCAGGCCGTCGGGGCCCTGCAACCCGAACGCTGCCGCCATGATCGCCCCGCCCGACACGCCCGACACCAGCCGCACCTGATCCAGAAGGCCGTTCGGCGTGCCGGAGGTGACCCCCGCGGCGCGCAGTTCTTCCAGCATGCCATAGGCAAAGGCCGTCGCGCGGAACCCGCCGCCGGAAAAGGCGAGGCCGATGTAAACCTCACCATCCCCGGCTTGCACCGCTTCGGTCAGGGGGGCGTTCCGGCCTTGCAAGGGCGGGTTCAGGGGCGCGTTCCACGGCGCGCAGCCCAAGGAGAACAGAAGGGGGATCAGCGCAAGGCGCATGGGATGTCCGGGACAGGGGCCTACCCAGACTGCTGCAGCCTTGGCCAGTGGATTTCAAGCACAAACCCGCGCGCGCCGTTCGGCAACACCAGCCGCGCGCCATGGCGGGCGGCGATGGCCCGGACCAGGGCCAGGCCAAGGCCATGGCCCTTGATGCCCCGGTCCCGCTCGGCCCGGACAAAGCGCTCGAATGCCTCGCCGCGCATGTCTTCGGGCAGGCCGGGGCCGGTATCGGCGACCCGCATGAGGTGGCGGTCGCCCTCTTCGACCAGCGTCAGGGTAAGACGGTCGCCCGCCGCGCAATACTTGATCGCGTTGTCGAGAAGGTTCGCCAGCATCTGCGCAATCAGCGTCCGGTCGCCCAGAACCGACAGGCCGGGGGCTACCCTGGCGGTGCAGAGGAGCCCCTTGTCCTCGGCCAAAGGCTCATAAAGCTCCCACACCTCGGTCGCGACGGTGGACAGGTCCACCGGCACCAGCCCGCCGCCGGTGCCCTGATCCGCCTCGGCCCGGCTGATGTCCAAAAGCGCATCGAACATCCGGATCGCCTGCCGCATCTCGGCCCGAAGGTCGGCGGTCAGCGCCTCTTGCCCCTCGATCCGGCCGAGCTTTTGCAGCATCCGGTTCAGGGGGGTGCGCAACTCATGCGCGATGGTGTCCGACAGCCGATGCGTCGCGCGGTTAAGGTTCTGGATCCGGTCCAGCATGGCATGGACATGGGTTTCCAGCAGCCCGAACTCATCGGGGGACCGCGTCCCCGGCAGCCGGGCGTCCAGGGCCCCTTCGGCAACCCGGTCGGCAAGATCGTTGACCCGCCCGATCCGCGCCATCACCGACCGCGCCGCCAGCCAGCCGACCAGGCCCCCCGCCACCAGAAGCGCCGCGAGGAGACCCCACATCCCGCGCCGCATCGCTGCAAGCGTGTCATCGACCGGCTGCAGGCTGCGCGCGACGAGGAGGGAAAAGCCCCCCGGCAACTCCCGCGCGACGGCCAGCCAGCGGGTGTCGCCGCTGTGAAATTCACGCGCGGGGGCAACCGAAAAGCCCTCGCCTTCGGTTGCAAGCCCTTCGGGCCAGGCGGGCTGCGTGCCGGCAAGAACGGTGCCGTTTCGATCCAGAAGCAGCAACATCTCACCGCCCGTTGCAGCGGTGGCGCGGTAGTCGATTGCCTGGCGCAACGCGATGATCCGGCGCTGGTCGTAAAGGGCGGCGAACCCGTCCAGATCGGCCGACAGAAGCTTGGTTTGTGCCGCCATCAGCCGGTCTTCGACCAGGCGATATTGCAGCACCATCGCGCCGAGGGACAGAAGGCTTACCGCCAGCGCCATGATTGCCGCCAGCCGCAGCGTGGCCCGTGCCGCCATGGGCCGGGCGCGTGTCACCCCAAAGCCTGAAGTGGGGCGAAGATGTACCCCTCCCCCCGCGCGGTCTGGATCGCCTGTGACCCGGCCTCTTCCAGCTTGCGGCGAAGGCGGCCGACATGCACATCGACCACATTGGTGCCGGGGTCGAAATGCAGGTTCCAGACCCGCTCCAACAGTTGCATCCGCGTTACCACCTGGCCTGCGTTCTGCGCAAAATAGGTCAGCAACTCGAACTCCTTCGGGCTGACCGCGACATGGGCCCGGCGGACATGCACCGTGCGGGCCTTGAGCCTGATCTCCAGATCGCCGAATGCCAGAAGGTCGTTGTCCAGCACCTGCATCGTGCCCCGGCGCAGCAGGGCGCGCAGGCGGGCGCGAAGCTCATCCCCCTCAAACGGTTTCGGCAGATAGTCATCCGCCCCCTTCTCCAGCCCCTCGACCCGGTTGGCGGCCCGACCAAGGGCGGACAGGATCAGGATCAGCGCGGTTGAGCCCCCCGCCCGGATCCGCGCCATCGCCTCGACCCCGTCACCGCCGGGCAGCATCCGGTCCAGGACGATGACCTTGTAAGGCTGGGTAAAGGCCGCCGTCACCCCAGCCTCCAGCGTGTCGCAATGGTCGGCTTCACAACCCAGTTCCTCGATCACGGCGCGCACGGTGGCGGCGGTCTCAAGGTCGTCCTCGACAATCAGGATGCGGTCTTGCATGGCCATGCCCTCATTCAGAACACCACCACGTCCGGGTCAAGCACATTTGCCCCGCCGACCGGACGAACCCCATCGGTCTTGCCCCATGGGTCAAGATAGATGTGCCGCGTCACACCGCCCGGGGCGGCCACCAGGATCAGGACCGGCTCGGAGACTTCATAGACCGAAAGATCCACCTCGGCACCGTTCACGGTCAGGATACGGTCGCCTTGCGTGATCCCGGCGAAGAGGGCGGGCGAGTTGTCGGTCACCGCCGTCACCCTGCCACTGTCATCGAGAACCAGACCCAGCGCCGACAACCGGTAGGTGTCGACGGTCTGCGGCGACCCCGCCCCAACCTCGCGCAGGATCATCCCCTGGGGTTCCGCCTCGGTCACAAAATCAAGCGTCAGGTCAAGCCGCGTGCCGCCCCGCAGCACGGCAATCGGCATCGTCCCGCCCAGACTCGCCGCCTCGACCGCGAAGGCGAGGTCTCCGGCGGCGACAAGGTCCGCGCCATTGGCACCCACGATCACATCGCCGCCCATCAGACCCGCCGCCTCGGCAAGGCCACCAGCCATCACACCATCGACCAGAAGCCCCGCCGCAGGCACGCCCAGCGCTGCCGCGACCTGCCGGTCCACCGGGCGGACGGTCAGCCCGAGGCTTGGCAAGGGCGGCAGGGTTTCCTCGATCAACCCGGTCACGATCCGCTGCAGATCCGTCACGCCGATCGCATAGGCGATGCCGACGAACATCCGGCTGCCATCGGCAATCTGGCTGTTCATCCCCAGAAGCCGCCCTTCGGCATCGACCAAGGGCCCGCCGGAGGACCCGGGATTGACCGCTGCATCATGCTGCACCAGCGCCAGGGGCACCGCGACATCGACCTGCCGCGCGGTGGCCGACACGCGACCCTCGGTCAGAGTGAACTCGACCCCCAAAGGCGCACCCAGCGCAAAGACCTCATCCCCGAGCGCGGCATCTGCCGGGGCAAGGACCAGCCCCTCACGCCCCGGGGTGACCGAGATCACGGCCACGTCCCGCGCCGCATCCTTTGCGATGACCCGACCGGTTTCCTCGACCCCGTAGCGGTCGATCAGGCGCACCTCATCCCTGTCACCCACGACATGCGCATTGGTCACCACGACCGACCCGTCGCCCCAGAGGAAGGCCGAGCCCAGGAACCGATCCTCGGCATCATTGGTGTGCAGGGTGTAGACCTTGTCCAGCGCAGCGGCCATCGTCAGGTCCAATGCCCCTGCCGCCGCCGGACGCACAAGGGCGACCAGCGCCAGCACCAGCAGCACGGCCAGCGCTTCACTGAGAAACCGCAGCGGTTGGGTCCGCTTGCTCTTGTAGGTGAACTTCATCAGGAAACCTTTCTTCTGCCTCTGACCCGGTTGCTAGCAGCGCTGCCGGGGCAAGGCACATGACAAAGCCCGTCATGGAAGAATCACTTGTTTACAGGCGGAAAGCCGCGCCGCATCTTGGTTGCAAGCAAAGCGTCCAAGCGAGCCCTGCCATGCGCCCGACCCCTGTTGCCTGCCTGATGCTTGCCCTTGTTGCAGCGGTGCCCGTTGCGGCGGACGCGAAGACAGCGCTGCAGATCGCTGCCCTGTCGGCCCGGACTTATTCCCTGGGGCAGGACAGTGGCGACGCCCTAATGATGATCACCGCCGCCCGCCTGCGGAAATCGCTTGCGCTGCAGCCGACCGACCGCGCGCCGGTTGATGGGGCGGGCGCGACCGACACTCCGCTGACCTGGGAAGAGATGCTGACCGCTGCCGAAACCCTGGCGGCTGGCGACCCGACCCTGCTGGGCCTGATCGCCGACACCCGCGCCGAGACGGACAAGGGCGTTGCCTTCGGCCCGGTCTACAACATCGGCAGCCTTGAGACCGGCGCTGACGACACCTATCCCCCGATGGAGTTTCGCGGCGGCGAATATGCCGAGGTCTATGTCGAGGCCAAGACCGCGACCGACCTCAACCTTGTGGTCCGTGACAGCGAAGGGCGGCTCGTTTGCTCGGACACCGACATCTCACCCATTGCCTATTGCGGCTGGACCCCCGCCGAAGCCGGAGCCTTTACCGTGACGGTGGAAAACAGGGGCCCCGAAGCCGCCCCCTACGCCCTGATGACCAATTGAGAGAGAGATCATGTTGCGCACGCTTTTGACCACCGCCCTCACCTCGACACTGTGCTTGGCCGCAGTTCCGGCCCTCGCACGGGAAAACTACGCCATCCTGATCGGCGCGAACAAATACACGAACCTTGCCGAGCGTTGGTGGCTGAAAGGCCCCTCGAACGATGTGCAGCTGGTCGCCGAATATCTGACCACAAGCGCGCCGGTGCCATTCGCGCCCGAGAATGTCACCGTCCTGACCAACGGGGTGGATGGCTACATTGACCCGACGCTTGCTGCGATCCGCACGGCCTTTGCCGAACTGACCGAGAAGGCTGAAGCCGGGGATTTCGTCTATCTCCACTTCTCCGGTCACGGCACGCAGGCCCCGACCAAGGATCCGAATTCGGAACTCGACGGGTTGGACGAGTTGTTCCTGCCGTCCGATATCGGGCCTTGGTCGAATCAGATCGGCGAGGTGGAGAACGCGCTCGTCGATGACGAGATCGGCGTGATGATCAACGCACTCCGGGCCAAGGGGGTCGATGTCTGGGCGGTTTTCGACAGCTGCTACTCGGGTACGGTCACCCGCGGGCTCGAGGCAGACGACGACGATGTCCGTACCCGGCAGCTTCCGCCCGAGGCCCTTGGGCTGGACCCTGACGCGATGGAGGATGTGGTCAGCCGCAGCATCGGCGATCCGCGCGACGGCGCGGAAGTGCCCCTCGACCTTGCAACTGGCCAAGCGGGAGGCGAGGGAAGCCTGGTCGCGTTTTCCGCCTCTCAAAGCAACGAGGTTACCCCGGAAAAGAACCTGCCGAAGGGCGAACCTGACCGCAAGCCGCAGGGCGTGTTCACCTTTACCCTGATGCAGGTTCTGGCCGAATACCCGGGTGCCACCTACGCCCAGATCGGGCAAGAGGTGCTGCGCCGCTATTCGGTGAACAACCTTGCAAAATCAACGCCACTGTTCGAAGGCGACCTCGATCAGGTGGTTTTCGCCGGTGAGGCGGGGACCCGTGTCGCCCAGTGGCAGGCCGAGGTGACGGATGCCGGCCTGACCATCCCCGCCGGGTCGCTGCACGGCCTCTCGGACGGCGCGGTGCTGGCGGTGATGGCAAGCGCTGCGGATGCCACCGAAGATGCCATCGGCTATGTGACCCTTTCGGGGGTCGAGCCGTTTGCCGCCACCGGTACGCCGCTCGAAAGGGACGGCAAGGTGCTGCCTGCCGAGCTACCCAAAGGCCTTGTGCTTCGCAAGCTGGACGAGGCGCTGGATTTCACCCTGACCGTCGCCTTGCCCGCGCCCGGCAACGCCCCGGCAGATGCTCTTCTCGCTGCGATGGCGGACCTGACCGACAGCGCCGGCCCCAGGCTGAAATTCGTCCCAGCCGGTGACGAGGCCGACCTGCGCCTTGCCGTCCTGCCCGACAGCCCGCGCCCCGATGCGATCTGGGTGCTGCCGGGGACCGGCCTTGCCGAAGACCTTGGCACCACGCCCTCGGTCTCGACCGGCGACAAGGATGGGGCCACGCTGGCCGTCACCCTCGCCGACACGCTGACGACGATCGCCCGGGCGCAGAACCTTTTGAAGCTGGGGGCTGCGGTCGGCGCGGGTTCGCTCGATGTCGATGTCCAGATCCAGACCCGCTCGCCCAAGGATGACACCCTGCGCGCCCTGCCCTTGGCCCCGGTGCCGACGCTGGTCCCGGATGACGAGGTGCATGTGCTGGCGCGCAACAACACCTCCGGCCCGGTCGACGTGAACGTCCTCTACATCGGCGCGGATTATTCGATCAGCCACTGGTTCTCGGGCCGGTTGCAGGCGGGGGATGAGCTGAAACAGGGCCTGTTCAAGATCTCGCCCCAACCCTTGGGGCAAGAGCGGATGATCGTGATCATGACCCCCGCGAAGGCGCAAAGTCCGGTGGAGGATCTAAGCTACCTCGCGCAGGACGCGCTCGACACCACCCGCAGCCTTGGCGGCACCGCCTTTGGCGATGCACTGGCCGAGGCCGGTTTCGGCGAGACGACGCGCGGTGCCATCGCCCTGACCGACGACAGCGCCGAGGCCGGTCCGGGACCGGCGATCCTGCAGCTGGAATTGCGGACGGTTGCGGGGCAGTAACCTGCCAACCCACTGTCAACAAACACTTGCTGCGCAGCATTTAGCGCAGCGGTCCTGGCCCCTCACATGATGCGAAACGGCTGCACCGCAGAGCCTCCCTCCCCCCTTGTGGGGGAGGGATGGGGTGGGGGGGGCCCCCGGCGCGGGCAACCCGTCAAAGCACCTCCGCGACCTTCACCACCCGGCCCTCGGCCACCGACTTCAGCGCCGCTTCTGCCAGCGCCAAGGCAGCAAGCCCATCCTCGCCCGAAGGGCTTGCCGCCGCCTTGCCACCCATCGCGTCGATGAAGGCGGTGATCTCGGCTGCATAAGCCTCGGTGTAGCGGGTCATGAAGAAATCATGCA
>NCDS01000116.1 GCA_002280315.1 Rhodobacterales bacterium 32-66-7
CGGCGGCGGACGGTCTCCTTGAACTCGGTCGCCCAGATCACCTGGCCCCCCAGCCGCATCCGGCCCCAGACCTGACCGATGGGCGCGCCTTCGCCCGCGCCGGTCAGACGCAGCCGGTCGATCCGGCCCACATCGACCGGGTCCGACCCCGCCCCCAGAAGCCGCTGGTCGATCACCCGGCCAAGCGTGGCGCCGATGGCCCGTCCGATCACCGCCCCGGAAAGCCCAAGGACAGCACCGCCGAACCCGGCCCCGACCGCAGCACCCGCTGCCGAAAGAAGTAACGTCGCCATTCATTCGGCTCCTGAGGGAAAGGCAAATCGCGCCACGATGCGCCGCTGCCAGGGCAGCGACAGCGGGCTCTCGATCACGCCATGATGGGTGTAGGAATGCACGAAACTCGGGCTGACCCCGACCTCCGCCTGAAGGCCCAGATGCTTGGCCGCACTGCCCGTCCGCATCCGGAACAGAAGAACATCGCCGACAGCCGCAGGCAGCAAGGGCTTTGCCACCAGCCAGCGCCGGGCTGCGGTCAGAAGAACCTCCTGCCGGTCAGGTTCGGCCCAGTCGTCGGTATAGGGCGGCACCGCTTCGGGCTCGGCCCCCATCACCTCGCGCCAGACCCCGCGCAGAAGGCCCAGGCAATCCGCCCCCGCCCCTTTGACCGAGGCCTGGTGCAGATAGGGCGTGCCGATCCAGCCGCGCGCCGCAACGATGACATCCAGACCGCGCGTCATCCGCCCGCCCGCGTCCGCGCAGCGCCGGTATTCGCCCGGTCCGACACCGGGTAGGAGGCCAGCCAGTCTTCACCCGGGATATGCGGAAAGCCGCGAAAGTTGAGGAAATTGCCGAACTTCGTCCGGCAGGTCGTGGCCGACTTGTTGCAGCCCGCAATCACCCGGACCGTGTCCCCGTCAGCAACGTCAGCGCCGATCCCCTGCCAAAGCTCCATCCGCCGCACCGCACCGTCGATCCGGTCGCTTTTCACCACCCCGACCAGCCCGGCGGCGGGTCCGGTCTTGACCTCGAACCGCCCGACCTCGAACCAGCGGGGATCAAACCCGCCGAAATCGGCAAAGTGGAAGATGCGGCCATCCTCGACCGACGTGACCACGGCTTCGGCGAAATACCCCGGCGCATTGGTCTGAAACCGGCAGCGCGCGTCCCCAAGCACCGCCGAGCATCCCGGCTGATAGGCAAAGCCCTGCGCGCGGTTCAAGGCTTCGGTCAGCCCGCGCAGCTCGGCCCGGAAGGACCCGCCCGCGCGCTGAATTTCGCCGAACGAGCCGCGAAACTGCAACACCCAGTCCCCGGGCGCGGCCCAGTTGACCAGATACGCCTGCACCTCCGCCCCGTCAAACCGCCCGGCCAAGAGATCGGCTTCGGTGATCGCGGCATCGCTCAGCGCCCCCACGGCCTCGGAGTTGTCCACCGAAAGCCCCGTCGTCTGCTGGAGCGCGCGTGCCGTAAGGCCGGTATCGGCCCGGCAGGTCACCCCATCGACCGACAGATCCCCGTCGTGGTCGGTGAACCCCATCACCACCCCATCCCGCCGCCGCAGCGTCCAGGCCCGGCAGACCGTGGTCGCCCCGCTTGCCAGATGCGCAAGAAGCGCCGCCGCGCTCACAGCCGGATCTCCACGATCGGCACGTTCGGCACGTCACCAGCCTGAAACGACGCGACCGAGGTCTGGACCGTATCGGTGTCAAACCGCACCGGCACATCGAACTCGAACCCGGCCGTCACCCGTGTGCCAAGGGCGGGGGCCAGGGTGAACGTGACCTCCCCCGTCTCGACATCGACGGTGAACTCCAGCCCCGCGATCTTTGGGTCCTCCGCCACCGCCACCAGAACGGTTCCGGCAACCGGCTTCAGGATCGGCCGGACATGGCTTTGCTGGCCCGAGGCATAGGTCTTCTGCAACCGGAACACCGTGGTCACCCCGTCACCGGTGCCGATCAGCTGATCCTCCGGCCCCGGAACGGCGGACGGAGCGCAGGATTTGTAATCCGACCAGTCCTTCCAGCGAAACCCGTGCATCTGCCCGGCCCGCGCCTCGAAGAACGCAATCAGCGCCGCCACATCATCCAGCGACCGCAGACCGACCCCGGCGTCGTAACGCCGGCGCGATTGCGACCAGGGCGTGTTGCGCTCCTCGAACCCGTTGGCAAGCGTGACGATCTCGGTCCGCCGCTCGGGGCCACCGACCGACCCGAAGCTGAGGTTGGCGGGAAAACGTATCTCGTGAAAGGCCATGGTTCATCCTCACCGGTTGCGCTGGCCGCGCGAAAGCGCACGGCTGACCTGGGCTGCAACCTGGGACTGGCTGCGCTGAAAGCCCTGAACATCGGGCGTGGTGATGTTCATCACGACAGTGACCGACCGCCCGCCGCCGCCCTGAACGCCAAGCCGGCCATCCGGCCCGCGCGCGAGGGGCATGATCGCCTCCGGCCCCGCCTCGCCCATCAGCCCCTGCCCGCCCCGCATCGGAAACAACGTCGGCGACCCCACGATCCCGCCCCGTGCAAAGGGCCGCACCTTGCCCTGGCTGAACGCCCCGCCCGAGGCGAACGTGCCCCCCAGCACCGACGACAACCCCTGCGCCAGAAACCCGCCCAGGGCCCCGGTCACCGGCTTGATCGCAATCGAATAGACGCTGTCGACGATGGTCGTCGCCACGGTCTTCAAGGCATCGCTCAGCTTCAGCCCGTCGAAGACCAGCCCGTCGAACGCCTTGCGCAACCCGCCAGAGATGCCGCTGGACAGCGTGTTCACCTCGCGCCCGGTGAACAGCATCGTCTCGCGCATCCGGGCCAACTCGCCGTCAAACGTCGCCACCACCGAGACGGATGAGCCAAGCTGCGCCTCAAGCGCCTGCAACTGTTCCTGCAGCGTTCCGATTTCCGCCATCGTCCTGATCCTTCCGTTTGTCGGGCCGTGTGTCGGGCCGTATATCGGGAAACGCAGCGGCAAGTTCCGCCAGCCGCGCGCGGGTCAGGGGCGGGACCATCTGTTCCCGCCCCAGCATCATTCGCAATTCCACCGGCGTCAGCCGCCAGAAGACCGCCGGCTCCAGCCCAAGGCCATGCAGCCCCGCCTGCATCAGCCCGCGCCAGTCGATTTCGCTCATGGCCCGCCCCGGACCTGATCCGGCGGCTCACCGGGCAGCGAAAACGCCCGCGCCAGAAGCTCCGCCGCCGCCCGCGCCGCCTCGACCGGCCCGCCGCCGATCTCGACTCGCAGCAGGTCCGAGGCTTGGCCCTGCCAGCCCCCGCCGCGCAAGCCCGCCACGATCAGCGCCAGCACATCGCGGGTGCTGAAGCGCTGGCTCTCGAACCGCTCCACCAAAGCGACCAGCGACCCGGTGCCCAGCGCATCCTCAAGCTCCGCCAGGGCACCCAGCGTCAGCTTGGCCACATGGCGCTGACCATCAAGCCAGATCGCCACCTCACCGGTCCATGGATTGGCCATCAGAGCGCCGTAAACGTCAGCGCCCCGGCCGAGGCCATGGCCATCTCATAGGTCGCCTCGTCGTTGTGGCTTCCCGCGTATTCGATCGAGGTGATCTGGAACGCGCCCTCGATGATCCCGAAACTGGGGATCACCACCTGGAACGCCGGAATCTCGCCGTTGAAGAACACCTGCCGCGCCCGCTCGTCGGTGTTTTCATCGCGAAACACCCCCGAGCCGGAGATCGAGGCCGACTTCACCCCCGCCCCCGCCAGCAGTTCGCGCCACCCGCCCTGGCTTTCCAGGCTGGTCACGTCGACCGATTCCGTGTTGAAACTGATCCGCGTCGCCCGCAGGCCCGCGATGGTCACGAATTGGCCATCCCCGGTCTGGTCGATCTTGATCAGCAAATCCTTGCCGCTTTGCACAGCCATGTCCGTTCTCCACGATAATTGACAGGTATCGGCGTCAGGCGCCTCCCCTCCCCCTTGTGGGGAGGGGTTGGGGGTGGGGGTTCCCGGCTTGGTGGGGGGCTCCCCGCTTGGTGGGGGGGTCCCGGCTTGGTGGGGGGCTCCCGGCGTTACAACTGCACCCGCGCCCGGAAGGTCAGGTCGATCCGCCGCGTCTCGCCCTCTTCGATCCGCCGGGCACTGGCGCGCAGGAACGAAAGGTTCACCAGGCTCCCCCGGAACAGAACCAAAGGCGCGTCGATCAGCGCGTCCGAGATGTCGGCCGCGATGGTCTTGATCGACAGAAATCCCGTGGCATCGGTGATCACGCTGATGATCAGTTGATGCTCCGCCCCCGCACCGGTCTTGTCGGACTGATCCCGCGCCTCCTCCGGGCCGATCAAGACGAAGGTTCCGGTCGCATTCGGCGGCACCGCGTCATAGGTCGCCACCCCGTCCAAGGCGGGCCAGGTCGACAGCCGCTGAAAGACCGCCTGCTGCACCGCAGGCGCTGCCCCATAGCTCATTTCGGCACCTCCTCACGCGCAAAACAGGTCAGATAGCGGCCGTCCGGGTCGCGTTCGGTTACCGCCTGAACCTGGAAAATCCGCGTCCCCTCGCGAAACCGCTGCCCGGCTACGGGGCGTGAGGGTGAGCCGACCGGTGCCCCCCGCACCGTCACCCGGTAGGGCACGGCCGACAGCATCCGCTCCTCGCCCAGCACGTCATTGCCCGATCCGGGCAGCACTTCGGCCCACAGCGTGCCCAGCGCCGACCAGGCCTCGGTGAAACCACCCGCCCCGTCCGGGGTACGAACCACGGCCTCAAGGACCAGCGCCCGGTTCAGATGCGGCGCGTTCATGCCCGCCCCCCGCCCAGGATGCGGACGGTGCGCCAGCGCTCGATCAATGTGACCACGCCGAACGGCAGCCCAGCCCCCTGCGCGCCATCGTCGTAGCGATGCTCGTAAAACTCACCGGCCAGCAGCAACACCGCCTGCCGCAGGTCGACCGGCACATCGGTCCAGGCCGCCCCGAACCCGGCCTCAAACACCACCTTGACCAACCCGTCGCTCGGGATGGTCGGCAGCGCCGTACCCCGCGCGGCAAGCCGTGGTCGGTGCAGATCGGGGATCAGCCGATAGGCCGTAACAGGCACCACGACCTCGCCCCCCGCCGCATCGACCAGCGTCACGCTGACAATCGCGGCGACCGGGGCTACCGGCAGCGCCTGCTCCTCCCCGTCGCGCCAGCAGTCCAGCACCCACAGGAACTGGCGCTGGAACAGCATCTTGCCGATCCGCCCCTCGATCGCCGCCATCGCGGCACGCAGCTGCGTCTCGATCAGCCCATCCTGGAGCGCATCGTCGGCAAAGCCGCTGCCAAGGCGCAGGTGGTCCTTCAACTCATCCACCGGCAGCGCGAGGGTGGGCACCGGGGTCACTTCGGTCAACATCATGATCTGAACTCCGCCCTTGCGGGGCCTGAAGGAAAGTGCAGGCGCAAAGCGGCCCGGCCCCATCGGGGGCCGGGCCAAAAGCCTCAGGACACCGCGACCTTCAGAAGCTTGATCGCCGCAAAGTCGGTGATGTCGCCGCCCACGCGCTTGTTGGCGTAAAAAAGGACATTGGGCTTGGCCGAGAACGGATCGCGCAGGATGCGCAGGTCCGGCCGCTCCGCGACGGTATAGGCCGCGCGGAAGTCACCAAAGGCGATGGCATATGCGTTGGCGGCGATATCCGGCATGTCCTCGCAGATCAGCACCGGATAGCCCATCAGCCGCGCAGGCTCTCCAGCCGCAAACCCGTCCGACCAGAGGAAGCGGCCGTCCACATCCTTCATCTTGCGGACCGCACCGGTGGTCTTGGAGTTCATCACGAACGTCCCGTTCGCCCGGTAATCCGCACCCAGCGCATAGACCAGGTTGATGATGCAATCAGCCGGGTTGGTCGCGGCAAAGTCCGCCGCCGCCCCCGTCGGGATATAGCCGAGCTGACCCCAGACCCAGGAAGCGTTGGCCACCTTGGTCGGCAGCAGGATGCCCTTTGGCTTGTCGACGCCATCGCCGTTGATGAAGGCCGCAGCCTCGGCACGGATGAAGCGGGTGGCGATCTTCTCGGCCAGCCAGCCCTCCACGTCGAAAGCGCTGTCGTCCAGCAGCCGCTGGCTGGCTTTCGGCATCGCTGCCAGCTCATGCAGCTTGATCGAGATGCGCTCGATGATCGGCGTCGCGGTCTCGGTCGTGGCAGCCACTTCGGTGGCCCAACCCGAACCCACCTCGGACCGGTCCACCAGCACGTCGAACGAGGTCGCCTCGACCTGCACGATATTGGCCACCGACCGCAGAGAGGAGGTCGCGAACAGCATCGACTGGATGCGCTCGGCGGTTTGCGGATCGACCAGATAGCCACCATCGGCCGCCACGGCGGTCGACATCGCCTTGCCCTCCAGGGTCAGCCCCCGCAGGCCATCATCATCGCCCGAGCGCAGATAGGCGTTGAACGCCTTCTGATGCGGGGCTTCGGTCTCCGCGCGGGCCGAAAGCGCCGGGCGGCCATAGGACATCGTCTTTGCGTTCAGCATGGTCAGTCGCTCTTCCTGATGTTTCAGCGTGGATTTCACGTCGTCCTGAAAGGTGCTGAAGTCTTTCAGAAACCCGGCGATGGCGGCCTTCGCCTCCGCTGCCGGTGATTGGACCAAGGACAGTTCTTCCCCGGTCCGAGACTGTCTCTCGGTCATCGTCTGATCCTTTCGGGTTCTGGCAAGCGCTGGCCTGGCCAGTCTTGCGCCTCCCCTCCCCCTGGTGGGGAGGGGATGGGGGTGGGGGACCGCCTTGCCGCCTCAGCGGCCAGACAGACCCTGACGCGCCGCGTCGAACAGCGCCGCCATCTCGCGCCAGTCGCTGGCCAAAGCCTCCGCCTTGGCCGCGACCCGCGCTTCGGGAAGCATCGGGAAGGTCACGAGGGACACCTCCCAAAGCTCCAGCTCCGACAGAAGGCGCTGGCCCTTGCCGTCACGTTCCGCCCTGACCGTCCGGTAGCCGATGGAAAGCCCGTCGATTGCCCCGGCGGCGAGCAGCGCCGCCGCTTCGCGACCCTTGGCCACCTCGGTCAG
>NCDS01000117.1 GCA_002280315.1 Rhodobacterales bacterium 32-66-7
GCTGCATGCAGCCGCCAGCACAGCCTGTAGGCTTCCAGGAGCGCCTGCGCGTCCGATTGCGGCATGTTCCCGCCCGCGCCCGCCTTCCCGCCCATGCCCGCCGAAATCTGCGCCTCGACCGCCTGGGCGGGACTGCCCGAAAGAAGCGCGAGCGTCTCGGCGGCAAGTTCGATATCCATGAGTCGCCCGGGCCCCTGCCGGGCGTCCCAATCGCCTGCAAGGGGTTTGGCCTCGCCCAGCCTGCGGCGCATGTCGGCCACATCCTTGCGCAAGCGGGCACCCTGCCCCTTGCGCTGCAAGAGGCTGCGGCGGAAAGCCTCAACCTCATTGGCGAGCGACGCTTCGCCCGCCAGCACCCGCGCGCGGGTCAGGGCCAGATGCTCCCATGTCCAGGCCTCGGTCTCCTGATAGGCGATGAAGCCGTGCAGGCTGGTCGCCACCGGTCCCTGCCGACCCGAGGGGCGGAGCCGCATGTCGACCTCGTAAAGCCGGCCTTCGGGCAGTTGCGCGGTCAGGGCCGTCACCAGCGCCTGGGTCAGGCGGGCATAGTAGCTGCGGGTGCCAAGCGGGCGCGGGCCAAAGGAGGTTGCATCCGCCTTGGCATCATAGATCACAATCAGGTCCAGGTCCGAGGCCGCATGAAGCCGCCCTGCCCCGACCCCGCCCATGCCGATCACCACCGCCCCGCGTCCCGGGGCAGGCCCGTGCTTTCGGGCCATCTCGGCGGTGACTTCGGGCCAGAGCGCTGCCACCACCGCACCGGCCAGATCGGCATACTGCGCTCCGGCCTGAAAGCCGTCGATCAGGCCGCGCAGATGATGCACGCCGATGCGGAAATGCCATTCCTTCTGCCAGCGCCGTGCGGCCGACAGCCGCGCCTCATGGTCCGGCGCTTGGGCGACTGTGGCGACAAGATCGGCGGTCAGGGTGTCAAGGCCGGGCCAGACGCTCCAGAAACTGCCGCCGATCACGCTGTCAAGGACGGCGGCGTTCCGGGCCAGATACCGCGCGAGATCGGGGGCGGTCGCGGCAATGTCGATCAAGAGGTCGACCAGCGAGGGGTTCGCCTCGAACAAGGCGAAGATCTGCACGCCCGCAGGCAAACCGGCCAGAAACCCGTCCAGCGCCAGAAGCGCCTGATCGGGATCGGCGGCGCGGGCCAGCCCATGCAGAAGCTGGGGCCGCAGCCGCCGGAACGACTGTTGCGCCCGGTTCGAGCGCAGCGCCGGATAGGACGACCAGCCCGCCGTGATCGTCTGCGCGGTCGGGGAGAGCTTCGGCTCCACCTCCGGTCGCGCCTCGTCCGGAGGGGGGGCAAAGAAGCCGTCGGTCAAGCGTTGGGTGCGGTTGAGCCGTTCCAGAAGGTCGCGACGAAAGTCCGCCTCGGTCTGGCCAGAGAAGGCAGCGATCCGGGCCACGCCTTCGGCGGTGGTGGGCAGGGTATGGGTCTGGGCGTCCATGACCATCTGGAGGCGATGCTCCAGTTCACGATGCGCCCGGTACAGCGTGGCGAGGTCGGCGGCATCGTCCGGCGGAACCCAGCCCTTCGCGGCCAGCGCCTGCAAGCCCCCGAGCGTGGTGCGGTCACGAAGGTCGGGGTCGCGGCCCCCGGCGATCAACTGCCGGGTCTGGGTGAAGAACTCGATCTCGCGGATGCCGCCCGCGCCAAGCTTGAGGTTGTGGCCTTCGACCGCGATCCGCCCGTGCAGGCCCCGATGATCCCGGATGCGAAGCCGCATGTCATGCGCGTCCTGAATCGCCGCGAAATCGAGATGCCGGCGCCAGACAAAGGGCGTCAGGGTTTTCAGGAACCGCTCCCCGGCAGCAAGGTCGCCCGCGAAGGGCCGGGCCTTGATATAGGCGGCGCGTTCCCAGGTCCGCCCCTCGGCCTCGTAATAGGCTTCGGCGGCGGCCATCGACAGGCAGACCGGCGTGACCGCCGCGTCGGGGCGGAGGCGAAGGTCGGTGCGAAAGACATAACCGTCGGTCACCAGCGACAGGACCGCCGTCACCCGCCGCGTGACCCTGATGAAGCTGGCACGGGCGGCGGCTTCCTCACCGGGATAGCGGGTCTCGTCGAAAAGGCAGATGAGGTCGATGTCCGAGGAGTAGTTGAGCTCACCCGCGCCCATCTTGCCCATCGCCAGCACCACCATGCCCGCCCCGGTGGCGGCGTCCTCCGGGCTTGCGCCGGGCAACCTGCCCCGGCGGATTTCTTCGGCCACCTCGCGGCTCAGGGCCAGGTGCACCGCGCGGTCGGCAAAGGCCGTCAGTGCGCCCGTCACCGCCTCCAGATCCCAGACGCCGCCAAGGTCGCAAAGGGCCACCAAAAGTGCCACCCGCCGCTTCGCCTCGCGCAGGTGCTGCGGCAGAAGGTCGGGGGCTGCGCGGCCGAGGTTGGCAAGCAAGGCGGCCATCGCCGCTTCGGGATCGGCGGTCGCCTCAACCAGCCACCCAGCCTCGCGCTGCATGAGGTCGCGAAGGTAGGGGCTGCAGCTTGCCGTGGCCGACAGAAGCCCACGCAGCTCCGGCCCCAGATCGGGCAGGCCGCTGCCGGGATGTGCCGCAAGGCCGGGGTCGCAAGCCATGGGTTGGCGGGTCATGCGTCGGGCAAGGCTCATGCCGGACAGCATGTGGCGGGATGCATCCGACGTCAACGCGGGCGCACTGGCTTGCACATGCGCGAGTCGATTGCCGCCGAAACCCCCGGGTGCGGGTCGATGTGAATATATTTCACATACCACCTTGCGTCGACCGGAGGTGAGGCGCATCTTCGACATGTGAAGGCTTTTCACATCCTCAAACCCGGGAGACCCGCAATGCACACCTATTCCGAACCTCGCCGATCCGGCGGCGGTTTCCTGCGCCGCACCGAAAGCTGGCTCGACCGTCAGGGCAAGGGCGCCTGGATCGCCGCCATGGTGGTCGGCTTCGTTCTGTTCTGGCCCGTGGGCCTTGCCCTGCTGGCCTACATGATCTGGGGAAAGAAGATGTTCAACCGCACCTGCCATACCCGCGCGCACCACCATGACAGCAGCTGGTCCGGCACCTCGGCCACCGGGAACCTTGCCTTCGACAGCTACAAGACCGAAGCGCTGCGCCGCCTCGAAGACGAACAGGCCGCGTTCGAGGCGTTCCTTGAGCGCCTGCGGTCGTCCAAGGACAAGGCGGAGTTCGACACCTTCATGGACGAGCGTGCCCGCACGAGCAAAGCCCGGGACGCAGCCGAGGGGGACGGCGCTTCCGAAGACGAGACGACGGCAAAGCCGGTCAAGGACCGCCGTCCCGGCGAATACTGACACCCCTGTCTGCCCTTTTGCGCCCGGATACCGGAGCAGAAGGGCAGATTTCCGCGCGTGGGGGCGCGAAACATCCTGTCCGGCGGCCTTGGCTACTCCCCCCCTTGGCTGATCGGCCTTGGCTTGCTAGGCTTTCGCTGACAGCAGCCCCCGGATCCGATGCGCCACACCCTTCCCCTTGCCCCGCAGTTCTATGTGACGGCGCCGCAGCCCTGCCCCTATCTGCCCGGCCGGATGGAGCGGAAGCTGTTCACGGCGCTTCAGCATGACCATGCGCAGAAGCTGAACGACATGCTGTCAAAGCAGGGCTTCCGGCGCAGCCAGAACGTGCTTTACCGTCCGTCCTGCGCGGAATGCTCGGCCTGTCTTTCGGCCCGGATCAAGGTGGCCGACTTCGTGCCGTCCCGCTCGCAGCGGCGGATCCTGAAACGCGCGCAGGATCTGCGCCGCAACGCGACCTCACCCTGGGCGACCGAGGATCAGTTCACCCTCTTCCGCCGGTATCTTGACCAGCGCCATGCCGATGGCGGGATGGCCGACATGGACATCTTCGAATTCGCCGCGATGATCGAGGAGACCCCGATCAAAAGCCGCGTCATCGAATACAGCCGCCCCGCGCCCGAGGGGCAGCGGACCCGCCCGCTTGCCGCCGTCTGCCTGACCGACGTGTTCGATGACGGGCTGAGCATGGTCTACAGCTTTTATGACCCCGACCTGATCGCGCTCAGCCTTGGGACCTATGTGATCCTTGACCACATCGCCATCGCGCGGGAGGCGGGGCTACCTTACGTCTACCTTGGCTACTGGGTCCCCGGCAGCCGAAAGATGGGCTACAAGGCCGGCTTTTCGGCCGTGGAGATCTACAAGGCCGGTCAGTGGCGCGCGCTGGGCGATCCGGCCCAGCACAGCGCCGATCTCCACCCCCTGTCGGTCGACCCGATTGCCGAGCAGGTGGCGCGGATCAGCCTGCCCGACACCAGGGGCTGACGGGCGGGGCTGACACCCGGGGCTGACGGGCGACCCCCGGCTCGATTAGTCGTGCCAGTCAGTGATGGCGGGATTGACCTGCCGCAAGGACTCCCCTTTAGTTACCCGGCAAAGATCAAAGCAAGACGCACCGGATCAACCGGCCGCGCACAGGGGAGGTTCCGGATGCTGGCATTGCTTGCCTTCTCGCGTGGTATTGACCGCGTGACAGAGTTCGTCGGCAAAACCGTGATCTGGGCGATCCTGCTGGCTGTCCTTGTCAGTGCGGCGAATGCGATCAGCCGGAAGTTCTTCAACGTCTCGTCCAATGCCTGGCTGGAACTGCAGTGGTATCTCTTCGGCATCTCGTTCATGGGGGCGGCCGCCTATACCTTGCAGCTGAACGAACATATCCGGATCGACGTGTTCTACGGCTCGCGCAGCCGCCGGACGCAGCACTGGATCGACCTTCTGGGCCATACCTTCTTCCTGATGCCCTTCGTCCTTTTGATGTCGTGGTATCTGTGGAGCTACACCTTGCAGGCCTATCAGTCGGGCCAGATTTCCACCAACGCCGGTGGCCTGCTGATCTGGCCGGCGCGGGCGATGCTGCTGGCCGGCTTCATCCTTCTGGTCTTCCAGGGCCTCTCGGAGATCATCAAGAAGATCGCCGTCATGCAGGGGTTGATGGAGGATCCGCACCCCTTCCAGTCGGCGCAGGAACAGGCCCTGAAAGAGGTAGAGGAGCTTGCCGCGGAAGTGGCCGCCGCCAACACCCTCGCGCGCAACGCAGGGGAAAAGCCATGATCGAAATCCTTGCCCACAATCTGGCCCCGATCATCTTCGCGAGCCTGGTGATCTTTCTGCTCCTTGGCTATCCCGTCGCCTTCTCCCTGGCGGCGAACGGGCTGATGTTCTTCGTCATCGCGGTCTGGCTTGCGCCCTATTCCAACGGCGAGATCACGCTGGACTGGCCGCTTCTTGGCACCATGCCGCAGCGGCTGTGGGGGATCATCTCGAACGAGACGTTACTGGCCATCCCGTTCTTCACCTTCATGGGGATCATCCTGGAACGCAGCGGCATGGCCGAGGATCTTCTGGACACCATCGGCCAGCTTTTCGGGCCGATCCGGGGCGGTCTGGCCTTCGCGGTGATCCTGGTCGGAGCACTTCTGGCGGCCACGACCGGCGTCGTCGCAGCGAGCGTCATTGCCATGGGCCTGATCTCGCTCCCGATCATGCTGCGCTACGGCTATGACCGGCGGACGGCAACCGGGGTCATCGCCGCCTCGGGGACGCTGGCGCAGATCATCCCGCCAAGCCTGGTGCTGATCATCCTGGCCGACCAGCTGGGCCGGTCGGTCGGCGACATGTATACCGGCGCGATCATTCCGGGGCTGATCCTGACCGGCATGTACATGGGCTATGTCTGCATGATCGCGATCTTTCAGCCGCACCGCGTCCCCGCCCTGCCGATCGAGGCGCGGACCCTGGGCGGCGGCGTCACGTCGCTGTTCATCATGCTGATCCTGATCGGCCTGTTCGGTTTCCTGACCGAGGTGAGCGGGCTGATGGACCGCGCAGCGCTCCAGTTCCCGTTCCTGGAACCTGTCGCCAGCGGAGTTGCCTTCCTTGATACCGAGACCGCGCTTCTGTTCGGCGGCGGGGCGGATGCCGATATCTGGCGGCTGACAGCGGCGGTTGCTGCCGCCTATTTCTTTGCGATGGCCGATCGGTTCCTGCGGCTCAACCTTCTGTCGCGGTTGACCCAGCAGGTCATCATCGTCCTGATCCCGCCCCTGTCGCTGATCTTCCTTGTGCTTGGCACGATCTTCATCGGCCTTGCCACCCCGACCGAAGGCGGCGCGATGGGGGCCGTGGGCGCGATGATCCTGGCCTTTGCCAAGGGGCGCTTCCGGTTTCCCATGCTGCAATCGGCGCTGGTCGCGACGACCCGGCTCTCGGCGTTCGTCATGTTCGTGCTGATCGGGGCGCGGATGTTCTCGCTGACCTTCTACGGCGTGAACGGCCATGTCTGGGTCGAGGAGTTGCTGACCGGCGTTCCGGGCGGGCAGTACGGCTTCCTTCTGGTGGTCAACCTGATCATCTTCGTCCTGGGCTTCTTCATCGACTTCTTCGAGATCGCCTTCATCCTGGTTCCCCTCCTGATCGCCCCGGCGCAGAACCTCGGGATCGACCTGATCTGGCTCGGCGTGATCATCGGGGTGAACCTGCAGACCTCGTTCCTGACGCCGCCCTTCGGCTTTGCGCTGTTCTACCTGCGTTCGGTCGCGGCCAAGGTGCCGTATCTTGACAAGGTGACCGGCAAGAAGATGGACGGCATCAAGACGAGCGAGATCTACAAGGGTGCGATTCCGTTCATCCTGGTCCAGGTGTCGATGATCTTCATCGTGGTGTTCTTCCCGCAGATCGTGATGCATTACAAAGGCCCGGTGGTCGACCCGAACGCGATCGAGATCATCGTGCCCGACCTGGTCCCGCTGGCCCCCGGCGACGGGGCTGCGCCGGCGGGTGTGCCGGGCCTGCCGGCGTTCTTCGGCCAGGCGCCGCTCCTCACCCATCTCCTGTCCATGGCCGGCATGAAGAACTGGGTGGAATACGGCATCCGCCACTACGGCAATCACCCGGAACAGCAGATCGACTACTTCAAGCTGCAATCGGCCGACAGCCGCGCCGTGTTGCAGGGAGAGCGCCACGGCACCCTGTTCGCCGACG
>NCDS01000118.1 GCA_002280315.1 Rhodobacterales bacterium 32-66-7
ACGACCTTGTAGCCGCCCAGCGTGTTCACCGCCTGCGGGGTCAGACCGACATGCGCCATCACCGGCACCCCGCGGGCGGCAAGAAACGCGATTGTCTCGGCCATGTGCAGCCCGCCTTCCAGCTTGACCGCAGGCGCGCCGGTTTCGGCCATCAGGCGGCTGGCGTTGCGGAAGGCCTGCGCCGGGCTTTCCTCGTACGAGCCGAAGGGCATGTCGATCACCGGCATCGCCTTCTGCGCCCCGCGCACCACGGCGCGGCCATGCAGGATCATCATCTCCATCGTCACGCCAAGGGTGCTGGGCAGCCCGTGGATCACCATCCCGACCGAGTCGCCGACCAGCACCACATCGCAATGCGCGTCGACCAGACGGGCGACGGGCGTCGAATAGGCGGTCAGCACCACCAGCGGCACGCCCCCCTTGCGGGCGCGGATGTCCGGCGGCAGCACCGGGCGGACGGGGGCGGTGGCACTCATGCAAGCACTCCAGCGGTTTGCAATCTGCCCGTCATATGGGCACATGCGACAGATGACCGCAACAGATTAGCGCCGCAGTGCAGCGACCGAGGTGCTTGACTGGACCGCCCGAAACCGCCCCAATAGCATGCGAATGGGAGAATGAAATGCTGCTCATCGAACGCCTGACCCGGGTCGGCACCGTGCCCGAGGTCAAGCGCCCCGAGGCGGCGAAGCTTGTCAAGGGCGACCCCATCCACAGCACCTGGAACATCGAAGAGCGGGACGGGCTTCATGCCGGTCTCTGGCAATCGACCCCGGGCGCGTGGCGGGTCAGTTACAGCGAGTTCGAGTATGTCCACGTCCGCAGCGGCCATTCGGTGCTGACGGGCGATGACGGCAGCGTCACCAATCTGCGGGCCGGGGACAGTTACCTGATCCGGCCCGGATTCTCGGGTGTGTGGGAGGTGGTGGAAACCACGCTCAAGGAGTACGTCATCCGGCTGTAGACGTGTCCGACGTTCCGACCGTCACCGCGACGGGCGAAGCCTCGGGGACCGGGCAGTCCTCAGCCGGGAGCCCGCGGCGCTTGCAGGCGGCGAGGCGCTGCTTTTCAGCCTTTTCCGCGGCGATGCGGTCCTTTTCGGCCTTCGCTGAGATGGCGGCCAGATCACGCTCTTTCTTGGCGATGTTTTCCGGCGTTTCGGGGACCACGCGACCGTAGGCGTCGTTCATCTGCGGGCCCTCCATCGCAAGGCTTTCCGCCTCTGTCCGGACCTTGACCTGGGTGCCGGTCGGAACCCGTTGGTAGAGATCAAGGATGTCCTGGTTGAACAGCCGGATGCAGCCCGCGCTGGTGGCATGCCCGATCGATGTCGGATCGGATGTGCCATGAATCCGGAACATCGTGTCGCGGCCACCGCGATAAAGGTAAAGCGCGCGCGCGCCCAAGGGATTGGTCAGCCCGCCCGGCAAACCGCCGGCATAGGCGGCGTAGAGGTCGGGACGGGTGCGGATCATGTTCGCGGTCGGCTGCCAGGACGGCCACTCCGCCTTCCGCGCGATGGAGCCGTTGCCCTTGAACGACAGCCCCTCACGCCCGACCGCGATGGCGTAGCGCATGGCCATACCACCTTCCATCACGTAGTAAAGCTTTCGCGCGTAGATATCGACGACGATGCTGCCGGGACGTTCATCGCCCGCATAGGGCACTTCGACCCGGCGGTTGCCGTCGTAAAGGTATTCGGCCGGGACCGGTGCGATGAAGAACTCACCGTCCTGGATGCCTTCGTAACCGGAAACCACCACCGGTCCCTTGGTCGAGGTCGGGGCACCGGCGCAAGCAGCAAGCAACGGCAGCAGCAGGACCGCAAGGATCCGGGGGAAAAGGGATGTCAATTTGCAGACCCTGAGTTATGGCAGCTCCAAAACCCATGCGCCATGGGACGGGCGTTGCGTCAAGCCAAAAGTGCAGGCTTTTCCGAATCTTCTCGGATGCTGTTGCCCCGGGGACCGATTCTGGTCCTGCTCCGGGGCAACGCGTTTCGTTTCAGGCCAGCCTGCGCCCGATCAGATTACCGATCAGTTCACCGCTCAGTTCACCGCTCAGTTCACTGGGCCGATGGACCAGAACAGCGTCTCGCCGTTGCTGTCGTCGGTGCCGTCATTGTCGGTGACAAACCAGCCGTTGCCCGCCGCGTCGACGGTGAAGCCTTCGACCTTTTCGGCGGTGTAGCCACCGTTCACCGTCATCTCGGCCATAAGGTCGCGGACCACTTCCTTCGTCACGACCGGCAGCGCCCCACCCAACTCGGCCGGGGCAAGATCGGCCAGCGCGACGCGGGTCAGCATCTTGACCCTGGCATTGCCGGCGATCTGGTTGTCCCGCTCGATCAGGTAGAGGTAATCGCCGTAAGCGGTGATTTCCGACAGCCCGACCCAGGCCCCCTCGGCCGGCGCTTCCAGCGGGTAATGCACCGCACCCCAGGTTTCCTCGGCGGTGTTGTAGGCCAGAAGCTTGACCATGCCCGACGGATCGTCCTGCCATTCGCGCTGCACGGCGAGCCACAGGGTATCGCCAACGACCGTAATACCCTCGAACCCGAAGCGGATTTCCTGGTCAAGCAGCACTTCCGGCAGCGGGATTTCCTGGTCGATCGCGCCTTCGGCATCGACGTGATAGATCGCATGCGGGATCATCCGGTCGCTGCGGCCTTCGGACGCGAGCCAGAAGCCGCCTTCGCCATCGGTCGCGATGCCTTCCAGATCCAGCTTCTGCGCCGCATCGCCGTTGCGGGTCACCGTCAGGGCGGCGGTGATCTTGGCCGGGGTCTGCGTGGTGTCGATGGTGTAGATCGTCGGCGCACCCGACAGGACGGAGTCGCTGACGGCGTAGACCGTCCCTTCAGCCCCCGCAGCCAGACCCGACAGCGCGGCCCAGCCGATCAGCGGGTCCGAGCCTTCGCTGCTGATCATCGGATAGGCGGCGGTGCCTTCGGCGCGCTCGTAAAGCATGACATGCGACGGCGCGAGGCCGTCTTCGCGCAGGTCAACCTCGTTCGCGGTGGCAAACAGGTTCCGCGACGGGATCGCAACCATGCCTTCCGGGCTGATGCCCGAGGGCAGGATCTGCTTCAGCACCGGGGAGGCCGGATCGGTCAAGTCATAGACCGCCACCAGCGACGAGCGTTCCGAGGCGACAAACAGATACGGCACACCATCATAGGTGGAAACTTCGACCGATTCGATCTCGGACCCCTTCTTGTTGCGGTGATCCGGGTACTGACCCATCGCGACAATCGCCCGCTCGAGGCTGGAGCCGCTGTCGTAGACCACGGTCCCGTCGCGGTTGAAGATGGTGAACCCGCGCGAGCCGCCTTCGTAATCGCCCTCGTTCGCCGTCACGAAATGGTCGGCATCGACCCATTTCACCGCGTCCGGTTCGCGCAGCACGCCTGCCTTGTCGGCGGTCGGGTCGATGCGGCCGTCGCGCTTGGTGTCGATCCCGGTCAGATCAACCGACCCGGCGCTGAAGTGGTTCGAGACGACGCCATTGGCCCCGATCACCACGATGTGGTTGTTTTCCTGCAGGGTGACGACAATCTCACCGGCGTCGTTCACGTCGAGATACTCCGGCTCCGGGTCGTCACCGGCAACTTCGGCCATCCCGGTCATCGCGATGGTCTGCATCGCGCCGCAATCCAGCGCACCATCCGCGATCGGCAGCTTGACCACATAACCCGCAGGCATCTGCGGGATCTCGCCGTCGTTCACATCCTCGTCGCGCTCGTTTTCCACCGCGACCGCGACGAAAGACCCGTCCCTTGCCTTGGCCACCGCATCTGGCTGGCCGCCGATATCGCATTCTCCCACCACGGTCTTGCTGGCCGGATCAATCGCAACCACCTTGCCCGACGGCGCAGTATAGCTTTCCGAGGTGTTCACACCGGCAAAGATCATCGCGCCGATGAAGACGGCTGTCGTAGGCTCACCGCCGACGTCGATGTTGCCAAGCGGTTTCGGCGCTTTCGGGTCGGCAATGTCGACCAGACCCACCACGCCGAGCGGGCTGTCGGTGTAGACCAGAACCATCCCGTCCTCGGAGGCCGAAATGATCTCGGCCGAGGTTTCGCGGGCGGTATCCTCGCCTTCGGCCATGTTGCCGGGCGTTGCAAAAGACGAGACGCGGTTGAACACCGGTTCGGCCAGCGCCGGAACCGCGGCAACCAGCGCCAGAATGGAGGTCATCGAAAGGGTCTTTGTCAGCATGGTCATATCCTGATGCGAGTGGAGACTGGCTTTCACCAATGACCAGAGACCATCACAGCGGCATGACAGTTTCGCGCGACGCCGGGCGGGGCTTGGAAACGGGCCCCTGCGACAGTTTGCGCAGCCCGCTTCCGCACCTTGCGTCTTGGAAACGCGCCCCCATGTAAGGGCGGTGAACATGCAAGGGAGTTGCAGATGCGCTGTCCGGTAGACAATGAAACCCTGGTGATGGCCGATCGTGGCGGGGTCGAGATCGACTATTGCCCGAAATGCCGTGGCGTCTGGCTGGACCGGGGCGAGTTGGACAAGATCATCGAACGCTCTGGTGCCGGGGCATCGGCCAGCCCGGCGGCCGCCACCCCGCCGCAACGCCCGGCGGCACCGGTCTACCAGGCCGAACCCCGCGCGCGTGAGGACGACCGTCGCCGGCATGACGATGACGACGATTACCGCCCGGCGGGCAAGGGACGGCGGCGGGAGAGCTTTCTGTCCGACATCTTCGACTTCTGACCCGGCCCGACCCTACCAGCGGTCCAATGCTGCCTCGTCCGAGGTTTTCGCGGCCACCCAGCTTGACCCGGTGGCCGTGATTTCCTTTTTCCAGAACGGCGCGCGGGATTTGAGGTAGTCCATCAGGAACTCGGCCGCCTGGAACGCATCGGCGCGGTGGGTGGCGGCGGTGGCGACCATCATGATCGCCTCGCCGGGCGACAGGCGGCCGTGACGGTGGATGACCAGCACCTCGGCCAGGTTCCAGCGCAGGACGGCCTGATCGGCAATCGCCGTGACCGCCGCTTCCGTCATCCCGGGATAATGCTCGATCTCCAGCGCCTGCAGCGTTCCAACCTCATCCCGGACGATGCCGGTGAAGCTGACGATGGCACCGACGCCCTTGGCCCGGGTCGTGAACCGGGTCAACTCGGCGCCTGCGTCGAAGGCGGCGGCTTGCAGGGCGACGCGCATCGCTACCCCCCGGTCATCGGCGGAAAGAACGCCACCTCGCGCACCCCGGCGAGGGGGGCATCGAAATCGGCCAGCGTCTGGTCCAGCGCCACCCGCAGGGCTGAGGTATCGGCAAAGGCGGCGGCATAGCGCTCCTCGCGGCGGCGAAGTTCTGCCACCAGATCGGCGACGGTCGCGGCCTGGGTCGTGATCTGTTCGCGCGGCAGGCCGATCCGCTCCCGCAGCCAGGCGAAGTAGAGGACATCGATCATCGGTCTTCCTTCAAGTGGGGCCAGGCCTTCAGGAAATACTCCGCCCCGGTGACCAGCGTCAGGGCCGCCGCGAACCATAAAAGCCAGATGCCGACCAGATTGGCATAGGACGCGCAATCGCGGTTGCCGCAGGCGCGGATCGGATCGGCCAGACCCGCCGTCACCGCCTGAGCGTATTCGGCCGTGGTCATCCCCTGCACCGCAATGCCGTTCAGGTAATCAAGCCCGGTGCCAAGGAACAGGACAGCGATGGCGATCATCTGCGCCGTGGTCTTCCACTTGGCCAGCTTCGTGACCTTGAGGAGCCCCGCCTTTGCGCCGAGGTATTCCCGCAGGCCCGAGACACAGACCTCACGGAACAGGATCAGCGTCGCGGGCAGGATCAGCCAGGGGTTCATCCCGTTGTAGCCGGTGATGACCATGATCGCGATGACGACCATCGCCTTGTCGGCGATAGGGTCGAGCATGGTGCCGAACTTCGACTCCTGCTTCCAGAGCCGGGCAAGGTAGCCGTCGAACCAGTCGGTGATCGCAGCACCAACGAACAGCGTCAGCGCCAGCCAGTCGGCAAGCGGGCGGTGGAAGTAAAGAAACATGATGGCGACGCCGGGGGCGGCGAGCAATCTCAGGAAAGTCAGCGTATTCGGGATCGTCCATTTCATGCCGGAAAGGGTAGTCGATGCGGGGGGGAAGGGGGAAGAGCCTTCGTCAGCCGGTCCGGTGGTCGGGCGGGAAAGAAGCGGAGCGCGTTCCGCGCACACTTTTGTCTCGCCTCTGCGCGCGAAGGGCGCGCAACCGGCTCGGGGTGGCGCGCCGCGCGGGGATATTTGGGTACGATGAATGGGGGGGTTAGGAAATCACGGAGGAGGCGGTGGCGGAGGGGCGGGTTGAGAGGGTGGTCGGTACGCATTCTTCCGGGAACGCGCGAGAATTCTGAAGAATTCGTTAGAGGGCGAGATCGGCTCAGCATACCTACAGATCAAGACGGTTGTAACCAAACGATTTGTTCAGGAGTGATTGGTAGGATACGGCCAGTCGTTCGAATGGTGCGCTGTAGCGCACCCTACGATGGTTCGGCGATCTGCGTAGGGTGCGCTACAGCGCACCTTTGCGGTAAGAACGGTGGGGCCGAACCCTGACCTACAGGTCTACCCCTTCGCCGAGAAGTAGTCCGCGATGGTCTTGGCCATTGCCTCCGATATCCCGTCTACGGCCTGCAGGTCCGACAGCCCGGCCCGCGCGACGGCCTTGGCGCTCCCGAAGTGTTGCAACAACGCCCGTTTCCTTGTGGCTCCGATGCCGGGGATGTCGTCGAGGGGGGTCAGGCTGACGGCCTTCGCCCGTTTGGCGCGGTGGGCGCCGATGGCCCAGCGGTGGGCCTCATCCCTCAGGCGCTGGATGAAGTAGAGGACGGGGTCGTTCCGTTGCAGGGCGAAGGGGCGCAACCCGGGGCGGTGGAATTCCTCTTTCCCGGCGTCGCGGTCGATGCCTTTGGCGACGCCGACCATCGGGATATCCTCCACCCCCAGTTCGGTCATGGTCCCGGCCACGGCGGAGACCTGCCCCTGGCCGCCGTCGATCAGCAGAAGGTCGGGCCACATGTCCGACTTCCGCTCCGGGTCCTCCTTCAGCAGGCGTTCGAAGCGGCGGGTCAGCACTTCCTTCATCATGCCGAAGTCGTCAGAGTTCGCCCCGGCCTCGGACTTGATGTTGAACTTGCGGTATTGCGATTTCAGGAACCCCTCCGGCCCCGCGACGATCATGCCCCCCACGGCATTGGTGCCTTGAATGTGGGAGTTGTCGTAGACCTCGATCCGCTTCGGCGGGGCATCCAGATCGAACGCCTCGGCCAGTCCGGTCAGAAGCTTGTTCTGCGTCGTTGACTCCGCCATCCGCCGCGCAAGGCTTTCGCGGGCATTACGGGCGGCATTTTCAACCAGTTCGGCCTTTTCACCGCGAAGGGGCACCGCAAGTTCGACCTTGCGACCCGCGCGGATGCACAGGGCTTCGGCCACCAGATCGGGGTTTTCCACCCCATGCGACAACAGGATCAGCCGGGGCGGTTCCTTGTCGTCGTAGAATTGGGTCAGGAAGGCCTCCATGATCTCCGCCTCCTCGGCACCGGCACCGGTCTTGGGGTAGAAATCCCGGTTGCCCCAGCTTTGGTTGGCGCGGATGAAGAAGACCTGCACGCAGGCCTGGCCATGTTCGAGATAGAGCGCCACCACATCCGCCTCGGGCACGCCCTGGGGATTGATCCCTTGCGTCTGCTGCACCTGGGTCAGCGCCTTGATCCGGTCGCGGAGCGCTGCGGCGCGTTCAAACTCCATCTGCGCGGAGGCTTCGGTCATCGCCTTCGCAAGATCAGCCTGGATCGAGGTCGTCTTGCCCTCCAGAAACCGGGTCGCATCGGCAACCATCGCGGCATAGGCCTCGCGGTAGCCGTTGTTCGGGTCGAAGGCGTTGCCCTCGGTGCCCGCCAGGCCCTCCTCGGTCACCAGCGCAGGCGCGGTGATGTAGCCCGAGCAGGCCTCGCCCTGGACGGCGCGGTTGAGTTCATCGACCAGCTGCCAGCCCTGCAGGTTCAGGGCCGCGACGATCAGGACGGTCAGGCGAAGGGAAGGCATCCGGTCACCATGCGCAGGGAACGGATCGGTGTATAGGCGCCGGCGAGTGGTTCCGCCAGCGCCCTCAGTCACTCAGGCTTACTTGCCCCAG
>NCDS01000119.1 GCA_002280315.1 Rhodobacterales bacterium 32-66-7
GATGCGGGTCAGGGTCTTGCCGGAGATCACCTCCGGGAACGGGTCGAAAGCGCGGTTCGTGGTGGCCATCACCAGGGCCGAGGCGGGGATGGTTTCCTCTTGCCCCGTCAGGAACGACCGCACGGCCACCCCATTGCCATGCCAGCGCACCAGACGATGTTCGGCCAGCATCCGCACGCCCAAGGCCCCCATCCGCCGCCGCGCCGGGCCATCGGCGGCGGTGCGGGCAATCTCTTTGCCGACAAAGGGGTCCGGCGTCACGATGGTGACCGTTTTGCCCTGTTCGGCCAGTGCCCAGGCCGTGCCGACCCCGCGCCAGTTGCCGCCTTCGTCATAGACGACCACCGCGTCGCCCAACCGCGCCTCGCGCCGCAGGACCGCTTCGGGGGACCAGACGCTGCCCGCCTCCAGCCCCGGCAGGGTCGCCTCACCGGGAACCCAGCGCTGGAAACCTGTCTCATCCGGTAGGGATCCGGTGGCGATCAGCACCATATCGGCGGGATGGGCGGCAATCTCTTCCGTCTCCAGGAAGGTGTTCAGCCGCAGCGTTACCCCAAGCTTTATGAACTGCCGTTCATACCAGTCCATCAGGTCAAGGATCTGCCCGCGCCGGGGTTGCATCCCGGCCAGCCGGAACTGACCGCCAACCACGGGCGCGGCTTCGACGATCTCCACCCGGTGGCCCCGTTCGGCTGCGACTCGCGCCGCCTCCAGCCCCGCAGGACCGGCGCCGATCACCAGCACGTCCTTCGGGGCGGGCGAGGGGGGAAACCGGTCGCCGCCCCATTCGAACTCTCGCCCGGCAGAGGGGTTGATCAGGCAGGAGATCCAGTAGTCCCGGCTGCGCCTGCCCCAGCACATCTGGTTGCAACTGATACAGCCCCGCACGTCCGACGCCCGCCCCTCGGCCACCTTCCGCGCCAGATGCGGGTCGGCGATCTGGCCGCGCACGATCGAGACAAGATCGGCCTGGCCCGAGGCGATGATCGCCTCGCCATTCTCGGGCGTCCTGACCCCGGCCTCTGACGTCACGACGGCATGGGTCAGGGTGGATTTCAGCTGTTGCGTCAGCGGTGTCGTCAGCTTTTCGGCATGGGTGAAGGGCGGGATGATCGCCTCGAACTCCAGATAGGACCCCGATCCGACGGTGACATAATCCACCTGCCCGGTCCGGTCGTGGAGGGCGATGATCTCGCACAACGCCTCAGCCCCCAGGGTCACCTGATAGGCCGGGGAATAGCTGATCGCGAGGCCGATGATGAAGCTGTCGCCACAGGCCCGGCGGATACGCTCGATCAACTGGCGGCTGAAGCGGGTGCGGTTTTCCAGCGACCCACCCCATTGGTCAGTGCGCTGGTTCGACCATGGCGTCCAGAACTGGTCGAGAAGGGAATGATAGGCGGCCCAAACCTCCACCCCCTGGAACCCGGACGCCTTGGCGCGCAGGGCGGCGGCGACATGGGCTTCCAGCACCTCCTCCACCTCCGCCCCGGTCATTGCATGGCTGCCGTCGCTGTCATGATAGGACGGCCCACCCGAGGGCGACCAATGCGGCGCAAACGACAGGTCGGCATCGCCATGCGCGCCGATGTGGTAAAGCTGCTGCAGGATCACCGCGCCTGCGGCCTTCACCTCATCGGTGATGGTGCGGAAGGCCGGGATGACGGTGTCGTCGGAGTGGAGGAAGTTGCCCCGCGTCAGCACGCCCGTCCGGTGCACCGGCACCGGTTCCGCCACGATCATCGCCGCGCCACCCAGCGCGCGTTCCAAGAGGTACTTGCCAAAGCGTGGTCCCGGCAGACCCTGGTCGGACATGTTGGCGGTATGCGCGCCAAAGACGATGCGGTTGCGCAGGGTCTGGTCACGGAGCGTAAGGGGCGACATCAGGCGGGGATGCTGGGTCATGGCCGAACCTCCATGTCCGCATGCCAACAGGAATCGACACCTGTGTCAAGTTACCCCACCGGCGGGACAGGGCCAATTTTCTTCGAAGAAAATTGCAAATTCCTTCGAAGGAATTTGGCCCCTGGCAGAGGCACCGCTCTACTCTGCAGCCACATCCTGCGTGACGTCCCAGCCCGAGATTGCCTTGACCTCCAGAAACTCCTCGATCCCCCAGACGCCGCCTTCCCGCGCCCGGCCCGAGGATTTGACCCCGCCGAAGGGCGCCCCGGCCCCGCGGGAGCGGAGGTTCATCTCGACCATTCCGGCCTTCAGCTGCAAGGCAAGGCGGTTGCGGCGGGCGCCGTCGCCGGACTGGACATAGTTGGTAAGGCCATAGGGCGTGTCGTTGGCAATCGCCACCGCCTCGGCCTCGGTGTCGAAGGGGATCATGCACATCACCGGGCCGAAGATCTCCTCCCGCTCGATGGTCATGCCGGGCTTCACGTCGGCAAAGATTGTCGGGCGGACGTAGTAGCCCTTGTTCATCCCCTCGGGCAGGCCAAGACCGCCGGCCACCAGCCGCGCGCCTTCTTCGATGCCGGATCGGATGTAGCCCTGGATCTGGTCCCATTGGCGCTTGTTCACCACCGGGCCGATGTGATCGCCGGGCAGGTTGGCGGGTCCGACCTTGATCCGGTTCGCCACCTCTGCCGCAATCTCGACCGCGCGGTCGTAGACCGAGCGTTCCACCAGCATCCGGCTGGGCGCGTTGCAGGACTGGCCGGAGTTGTTCATCATCTTCTGCACGCTGCGTTCCACGGCGCGGGGGTCGGCATCGGCAAAGATCAGGTTCGCGCCCTTGCCGCCCAGTTCCAGCGTCACGCGCTTCAACGTCTCCGCCGCCGCGGCTGAGATTGCCCGCCCGGCGCGGGTGCTGCCGGTGAAGCTGATCATCTCGACATCCGGGTGGTTGGACAGGCGGCTGCCGACCCCGGCCCCGTCACCGTTCACCAGATTGAAGACCCCGGGCGGCACCCCGGCGGCATGGCAGAATTCTGCGAACAGAAGCGAGGACAGAGGCGATTCCTCGGACGGTTTCAAGACGCAGGTGCAGCCCGCCAAAAGCGCCGGGATGACCTTGAGCGTGACCTGGTTCATCGGCCAGTTCCACGGCGTGATCAGGCCGACGACACCGATGGGCTCCAGCGCGATGCGGGTGTCGGGGGCATGGGGGCCAAGCGGGCGGATCCATTCGATATGGTCGAAGGCCTTGAGGAAATTCTTCAGATGCCAGGGCAGGCATTCCGCCTGGTCGTCCCGGCTCATGTCTATGGGCGCGCCCATCTCGAGGCTGATCGCCTGGGCGAGGTCCTCCTTGCGGAGGGTGTACTGCTCCAGGATGCGCTCCACCACCTTGCGGCGGTCTGCCGGGGGGGTTGCGGCCCAGGCCGGAAAGGCGGCTTTCGCGGCGGCAACGGCGGCATCGGTATCGGCCACGCTGCCAAGCGAGATCACAGCGCAGGTGTCTTCGGTCGAGGGGTCGATGACCGGGCAGTCGCGCGGGGTCAGCGGGGCGACCCAGGCGCCATTGATGTAGAAGTCACGCTTGGTGATCATGGTGCATCCTCCGAAAGCTTTGCCTGCAACCTGACAGGCTAGGGGCCAAGCGGCAAGGGCCGGACCATGGTGGTCGAGGCTTTGAAGCCGAAGAGATGGCGCAAGGGGCCAAGGCGTTCGGTCCGCGTCGGGGTAAAGCCGTGCCGGGCGTAAAGCGCGCGTGCGCGCCAGTTCCCGTCGATCACGTCGAGGCGGATCGCCGCGTGGCCCCGCGCGGTTGCCTCGGCGTAAAGCGCCTCCAGAAGGCGGGTGCCGACACCCCGGCTGCGATGGTCGCGCGCCACGCAGATGCCGTCGATCAGGAAGCGGTCAGCGTCCGTATCGCCGCCAAGAAGCCAGAGCGCCGCACCGCGCCACTCTGCCCCCCAAAGCCCGTAGACCGCCCGCAGGTCCGACCAGCCGCCGCCGGCAAAGCTGCCCTGCGCGGTCCTGAAGCCCGCCAGCCCGACCAGGCTTCCATCCGCAGCGATGGCGGTGAAGCAGTGGTCAAGCCGCATGACCCGCTGGAAGAACGCCAGTGCCCGGGGCGTCGGGCCGAGCACCCGGCCAAGCTTGCTGCCGAACGCGTCCCAGTAGATCCGCGCGGCGTCGGGTTGCAGATGCGGATGCAGGCCGCGAAAGATGGTGATGCCGTCGGTCATCCCCCTGTCCGCGCAGGAAGACCGACCTCTGCCAGGATGAAACGGGCGACGGCCTTGGTATCGTTCAGGTCCAGCACCCTGACCGGCAGGTCAAGGTCTGCATCCGTCGCCACCGCCCGCACCAGATGGTCACTCGGCTGGATCAGCGGTTGGCCGGTTTCGGCGCGCCAGACCTCGACCTTGGGATGGGCGTCGCGCTTGTAGCCTTCGACCAGCACCAGATCGACGGGTGCCAGGCGGGCCAGGACGGCGGCAAGCTCCGGCTCGGGCCCCCGATGTTCGACCATCAGGGCAAACCGCTCGGCCGAGGCGAGCACCACCTCACGCGCGCCGGCTGCGCGGTGGCGAAAGCTGTCCTTGCCGGGTTGGTCGAGATCGACCGAATGGTGGACATGCTTGATGGTCGAGACGGAAAACCCCCGCCTGGTGATGTCGGCCACCAGACGCTCCATCAGGCTGGTCTTGCCCGAGTTCTTCCAGCCGATCACGCCGTAGAGCTTCATTGCGCCCCCCGCAGCAAGGCGTCGGCACGCGCAAGATCATCGGGTCGGTTGACGTTCAGGAAGGCGTCGGCTTGGGTGAAGATCGCGCGGGCGGCAAGATGGGCGTCGGTGAAGTGGGTGACCTTGGCCCCGCCGCTGGCAAGAAAGGCCGACAGCGCCGGGCCAAGCCCGACCGGCCAGAGTGCCGAGGCCGGGTGGTCGCCGTCGGTCGTCGTGGCGATGGCCAGCCCATGGGGGGAGGTTTCGGCAGCGAGCAGCAGCCGTGGCGTCAGATCGCCGGGCAGGAACGGCGTGTCGACCGGGGTGGATACAAGGTGCGTGGCCCCAAGGGCAGCGGCGCGGGTCAGGGCAGCAAGCACCCCGGAAAGCGGCCCCTGCGGGCTGGCATCGGCCACAACCTCGCAGCCGAAACCGGCAAACCGCGCCGGGTCACCATTGGCCGAGATTAGCATCCGTTCGACCTGCGGGTCCAGCCTGTCCAGCACATGGGCCAGAAGCGGACGACCCGCGAGCTGCACCAGCGCCTTGTCGACCCCGCCCAGCCTGAGGCCAAGTCCGCCCGCAAGGATGACCCCGAAGACCCGCACTCTAGACCGTTGCGCGCGCATCGACCGTGGCCGCCGCGCCGGGCGTCATTCCAGCGGGTCGCCGTTGGCCTGGATCATCAGGATGCCGTGGTTCGTCTCATCGGTGTCATCGGTGATGGTCCGCGTGATCACGCCGGGAAGCTTGGCGAAATCCCTGGACAGCGCCTTGGGAAACCAGGTGCGGCTGATCGACTCGAAGCCCGGAAGGTCGCTCAGGACGGCCGAGGTGGCGGTGGTGCACATCGATTTCAGGACCGGACCGTAGGCCTTCATCTTCTGCAACAAAAGCTCGGCCACTTCGGGCGTGACGTAGACCTTCTGCTCGATCACGTCATAGGTCGCGCGGGCGTGGTAGTCGATGTAGTAGGCCAGCGCCTTGTCGGTCATGCCGTAATGCACTTCGTCCCGCTCGGGCAGTTTGGGATGATACCAGCTCCCTGCCGGGTCGAAGATCACCCGCTCGGACGCGTTCACGAGGATCGCCGAATGCGCGCCCGAGCCGGAGCGGTTGTTGATCACGGTATAAAGGGTCACGTAGTTCGGCGGGCCTTCGACATACTTGATCGCGGCCACTTCGGCTTCAGACGACCCGCGGGTATAGGCGGCGCAGGCGGTCAGGCCCAGAAGCGCCGCAAGACAGAAGGCAATACGCAGCATGAGACCCCCGGGGTGACGTGACAATTCAGGCATTCGCAAGCGCAAGGAAGATCAGCACAAGCATCGAAATGGCCACGGCCCAGACCGCCATGCGGACGAAACCCGCAAAGGTCTTTTCGTGGCTGCGGATGTCCATCGAGCCATGCTCGTGCTTGGTGTCGTGGTCGGCCATGGCGCTATTCCCGTTCGCTTGCGTTTGGCGACGCATAGCCTATTCGCCGCCGCCTGTCACGGGGTGCCGGTACCGGAACGGTGCCTCAGGCCGAGCCATCGCCGGAATCGCCGCCGGTCCAGCCGGGATACAGGCGAAACCCGATCCGGCGCGGCGGGGCCTCTGATGCCGTGGCGCGCTTCACCGCGCGCAGGGTGACGGAAAGCTGGCTTACATGCTGGATGAGCTGGGTCTTGGCCCCCGAGGCGTCGTGGCCATAGAACGCGAGGATATCCGGGTCGTGAAACCCGATCCCCTCGATTCGCAGCACCCCGGCCTCATCCCCGGCAAAGCCCATCGCGACCTCTTCGGTCTGGTCGAGCTCTTGTTCGAAATCGCGGATGTAAAGCACCAGCCGGTCATGCGCCCGTTCCGCCGGGCTTTTCGCAGGGCCCTGGGTTGCGCCAGGGGACTTTTCTGCCTTCGCCATCACCGTCGCTCCCACACCCATGCCCCACCAGGTGACAGGGACCGCAAAACCGACCCCCGGTGCAAGAGGCAGTTAAGGTGCGCCACCGTCTCGACCAGGGCGAGCGAGAAATCCGCAGGCCCGATCTCGCGGCGAAAAAGCGCCGGGAAACACTCGACAGCCCTGCGCGGGGTGGCGAGGTGCTGAAGCAGACGGTCAAGCGCGGTTTCGTGCCGGTCAAGCAGCTGGGCCAGACGATGCGGCAGGCCGAAGAACGGCAGTTGGTGACCGGGAAGGATCAGCTGATCGTCGCGGGCGAGGGGCTGGAAATCGCGGCAGCTTTGCAGCCAGTCGCTGAGGGGGTCGGCCTCGGGTTCGGTCGGATAGACGCCGATATTGGCCGAGATCCCGGGCAGGAAC
>NCDS01000120.1 GCA_002280315.1 Rhodobacterales bacterium 32-66-7
AAAACAATGGTCTTCCCATACCAAATACTAAAGTGAAGGTAACTATAATAAGAATAGAAGGAACTGGAGGACATGGCCTCCACCCCACGCAAGGGAAAGCCCGAGAGACTGGAAAATTGACCTCGTGACGCACCCGTGACATTGCAGCCGCGCGCAGGTGCATGTCCCCGTGGGCCTCAAGGCCGACCTCGTCGCGACCAGCCTCACCGACGCCGCACGGGCTGCGTTCAGCCGGAACGAGACCCTCATCAAACGCCTCGCCCGCATCGACCAGGTCACCGAAGGCCCCGCCCCCAAAGGCTCCATCGCCGTTACCGCCGAGGGTGCCGCCTATGCGATCCCCCTCCAGGGCCTGATCGACATCGCCGAGGAGAAGTCCCGCCTGCAAAAGGCCCTCGACAAGCTGGCAAAGGAAATCAGCGGCCTCAAGCGTAGGCTCGACAACCCCAACTTCGCCCGCTCCGCGCCCGAGGCTGTGGTGATGGAGGCACAGTCGAACCTTGAAGCGCGGCAAGAAGAGGCTGAAAAGATCAGGGCCGCCCTCGCCCGCCTTGCTGACCTCGGCTGATCATTCTTCGTCCCGAAAATATCCTCGGGGGGTGAGGCGCAGTAGCGCCGAGGGGGGTCCGAGGACCCCCCTTGCCCGGGCCAGAACCACCTGCCCCGGCCAGAACCACCGTCGGGTCGGTCGCGCGTCCTCAGACCAGCCGCGCGGCCAGAAGTACCGCCGCCGTTGCTGCCGCAAGCGACAGGGCGCAGAGCGCGCCGATCTCGAACCAGTAGATGCCCGGCTCGGTCGTGCGCTGGATGCGGCCGCCGCCCTTGCGCGTGGCCCAGCCGCGCCGATAGACCCGAATGGCCTGCCCCATCGCAAGGCCGGTGACCAGGACCGCGCCGATGCTTCCGATGGCAAGCACGAACATCTGCATGGTCGCGGTCCCCTCTGCGATTGCGGCGATGATAGATCGCGAGGTCGGCGTCCTGCAACCCTCGTGGTGCAAGGCGCTTGCGGGCTGGCCTTGATCCCGCATAGCGTCCGGGCATGCACCGCTTCCTGACCCCACACGCCGCTGCCCTGCCCGCGACGGTTCCCTTCACCGGCCCCGAGGCGTTGGAGCGGCAGACCGGCATCCCCTTCCGCGCCCGGCTTGGCGCGAACGAGACGCTGTTCGGCCCGTCTCCCCTCGCGGTCAAGGCGATGCAGGCGGCGGCGGCCGAGGCGTGGATGTATGGCGACCCCGAGAACCATGACCTCAAGGTCGCCCTCGCCCGCCACCATGGCACGACCCCCGATCATATCGCCATCGGGCCGGGGATCGACGGGCTCTTGGGTCAGATCTGCCGGTTGACGCTTGACCATGGCACCCCTGCCGTCACCTCGCTTGGGGCCTACCCGACCTTCAACTTTCACGTCACGGGCTGTGGCGGCGCGCTGACCCGGGTGCCGTATCGCGGCGTGCATGAGGATCCGGAGGCGCTTCTCGACGCTGCCCGCATGACCGGCGCGCGGCTTTTGTATCTGGCCAATCCCGACAACCCGATGGGCAGCCACCACCCCGCCGCAATGATCGAGGCGATGGTGCGCGACCTGCCCGAGACTACGCTGCTGCTTCTGGATGAGGCTTATGCCGACCTTGCCCCACCCGGCACAATCCCGACCATTGCGCCGGATCACCCGCAGGTCATCCGGCTGCGGACCTTTTCCAAGGGCTATGGCCTTGCGGGTGCGCGGGTCGGCTATGCGCTGGCGCACCCCGGGATGGTGCAGGCCTTCGACAAGGTCCGCGACCATTTCGGCATGACCCGCATCGCCCAGGCCGGTGCGCTCGCGGCGCTGGCGGATCAGGACTGGCTTCGGTCGGTGCAGGAAAGGATGGGGCGGGCGCGGGACCGGCTGGGGCAGATCGCGACAGAAAACGGGCTGGTCCCGCTGCCTTCGGCCACCAATTTCGTCACCCTGGACTGCGGCCGTGACGGCGATTTCGCCCGAAGGGTGCTGGCCTCGCTTGGCGCGCAGGGAGTCTTCATCCGCATGCCGGGGGTTGCGCCCCTTGACCGCTGCATCCGGATCAGCCTTGGCGACGATGCCGCCCTTGATCTGGTGGCCGAGGCTTTGCCCAAGGCGCTGGCGGCAGCGGGCTGATCATTCCGCCGCGAGATCGGTCTTTGCCGGGCCGACCGGATGGATCGTCGGCGCGGTGGCAGGCATCGGTGCCTCGGCCGGACCCAAGGGCCGGACGACTGAGGCGGGGGCAACCTCACGCTCCAGCATCAGGCGGGGCGGGGCGACGGCCGGTTCTGCTGTCGCCGCCTCCTCTGCCAGGGGACGGCGAAAGACGAGCATGTTCTGGAAGGTGGTCTTGGTGCCGGTCAGACCGACACGCTCTTCGCAAGGCAGGGCGTCGGCGCGGACGTAATCCCAGCCCTCGGCCCCGAAGTCGTTCATCAGAAGCGTCAGCGCCAGGGCAAACCGGTCTTCGGTCGTCTTGACGCCCCGTGCCTTTTCACCCCGACGCGGGGCAGGCACCACCTTGAACTCATACCGCTGCATTGGTCGTCTTCCTGTTCGTCACGCGGCCAAAGCGGCGCAGTCCATGTTCAAGCCAAACGCTGATCCGAGGGGGATGGCGTCACTTTCCCGGGAGCTTCGGACGACTTTCAGCCTCCAGCCGGGCATCGAGGCGCCTTTCGGCAAGGTGCATGAACCCCACACCAAGACCGGCGAGGGCCAGAAGCACCACGGGCGTCCAGAATTCATAAGGTGTCATGGCGCAGCCTTTCGCATCTTGCCCAGAACATACAATGAGATGGCGTGAAATGCCAGACCCGCAAGACCCCACCATACCGTGACCAGCGAGATACTGGTGATATCCTCGGTCAGGGGCTTCAGGACAGCAAAGCCGATCATGCCCAATCCGATGGCGTTCAGGAAGGCCGCGACCAGTTTCAGCCGCTCGTTCCAGCTGGCAATCGGGTCGCGCAGGGTTTGCACCTAAAGCCCCAGCTTTGCCGCCACCAGCGCGTTGACCGTGGCCGGGTTGGCCTTGCCCCCCGTCGCCTTGATCACCTGGCCCACGAACCAGCCCGCGAGTTTCGGGTTCGCCTTGGCCTTTTCGACCTGGTCCGGGTTAGCCGCGATGATCGCGTCGACCGCCGCCTCGATGGCACCGGTGTCGGTGACCTGCTGCATGCCGTGCTTTGCCGCCTGTTCGGCCGGGTCGCCACCTTCGGTCCACAGAATCTCGAACAGGTCCTTGGCCATCTTGCCGCTGATCTGGCCGCTGGCGATCATGTCGAGCACTCCGCCAAGCTGCGGGGCCGTGACCGGGCTGTCGGCGATGGCAAGGCCTTCCTTGTTCAGGCGGCCGAACAGCTCGTTGATCACCCAGTTCGCGGCCTGCTTGCCGTCGCGGCCCTTGGCCACGGCCTCGAAGAAGCCGGCGGATTCAAGATCAGCGGTCAGGACGTTCGCGTCATAGTCGGTCAGCCCGAAATCCGCCATGAAGCGCGCCTTCCTGGCATCGGGGAGTTCGGGCATCCGGGCGGCGATGTCGTCGACGAATGCCTGCTCGATCTCTAGCGGCAACAGGTCGGGGTCGGGGAAATAGCGGTAATCATGCGCCTCTTCCTTGGACCGCATGCTCCGCGTTTCACCCTTGTCGGGGTCGTAGAGGCGGGTTTCCTGGGTGACCGAACCGCCATCCTCCAGAATGGCGATCTGGCGGCGGGCTTCATAGTCGATGGCCTGGGTCATGAACCGCATGGAGTTCATGTTCTTGATCTCGCACCGCGTTCCCAGATGCGAAAAATCCTGCGTTTCCCAGTATTTCTCATACTGCCCCGGACGGCAGACCGACACGTTCACATCCGCCCGAAGGTTGCCGTTCTGCATGTTGCCATCGCAGGTGCCAAGATAGCGCAGGATTTGGCGGAGCTTGGTCACATAGGCCGCCGCTTCCTCGGGTCCGCGAATGTCGGGGCGGCTGACGATCTCCATCAGCGCGACACCGGTGCGGTTGAAATCGACGAAGGAAAGCGCGGGGTCCATGTCGTGGATCGACTTGCCCGCGTCCTGTTCGAGGTGAATGCGCTCGATCCGGACACGGCGGGCGATGCCGGGGCCCATCTCGACGATCACCTCCCCCTCACCGACGATGGGGTGGTAAAGCTGGCTGATCTGGTAGCCCTGCGGCAGGTCGGGGTAGAAATAGTTCTTCCGGTCAAAGGCCGAGGTCAGGTTGATCTGCGCCTTCAGCCCCAGCCCGGTGCGGACCGCCTGTTCGACGCAGAATGCGTTGATCACCGGCAGCATCCCCGGCATCGCGGCATCGACGAAGGCGACGTTAGAGTTCGGCTCGGCGCCAAAACTGGTCGAGGCCCCGGAAAAGAGCTTCGCGTTCGAGGCGACCTGGGCGTGGATTTCCATGCCGATCACCAGCTCCCAGTCGAACTTCGCCCCGGCGATGACCTTCGGGGTCGGTGGCGTGTGGGTCAGGTCCAGCATGATGCCCTCGATATACGGAACGTCGGGCCGGTTTAGGCCGGGTCCGCCGTGTCGGCAAGAGGGGGCGTGGCCAGGGGAACTTTGGCGGGGGGTCAGAGGCTGCGCGGCATCCGGGTGCCAAGCCCGTCGCCCTTGCGCCCGATCCGCGCCCCGTTCTTCAAGGCGGGGCCGAACACCTCACCCAAGGCGAAGGCCAGGCTGTCGGACCCGTCCTGCCAGCGGTCAAGATGAACCTCCTGCAGGTGGTTCCACAACAGGTCAGACAGCGCCGCCCGGACCTTGGTCAGATGATAAGCCCCGGCAGGCCCTTCGCGGCGGAAGTCGCGCATGAGGCAGGTCAGAAGCTGTGCCGCGACATTGGCGCGGTGCTGGCAGCCGGTCGCCGCGACATAATCCGACAAGCCGCGCAGGAACAGCGCAAGGTCGATGGTGGGCAAGAGATCCCCCAACTCCTCTCGCGCGGTCATGTGGTAGACGGCATAGGCGGCCTGGCCGGTGGCATGGCCGGTCAGCCGGGTCGCGCGGCGGGCGGCCTTTTCGAACGCGGCGAGCGAGCCGAACCAGTCGGGCAGCATCTGGATCGCATGGGTCGCATGCGCCGTTGCGTCATCGGGGGCAAGGTCGCACCAATCCTCATACCAGTCGCGGCAAAGGTCCGCGCCGTCGGATACGCCGCGCACCAGCTGATACCGGGTTTCGGCCAGCAGCGGCGACATTTCCGAGATCGGGTCGAAGGCATCAAGGATCGCTTCGGCCGCATCGAAATGCGCGGTGCTTTCCGCCCAAAGCGCGTGCTGGTCCTGGCTTTTGCCCGCAGCCGTCCGCTTGGCAAGGCCAATGTCGATCTGCGCGCGCGCCACCAGATGGGCGGCGGCATGGTCTTCGGGGTTCATCTCGAACACCGCCTCGAAGCGCAGAAGCTCGGCCTTGGCGGCGGGGAAATCCTGCCGTGCCAACGCCTCGGTGAGGCGGGTGCGGATGCCGTCGCTGATCAGGGGGGCCACCCGGCACCCGCCCGAGGCCATGGTGCGGTCCTGATCGGCAAAGCGCAGCGCGTCGAGGACATCGCCCCACTGCCCCGCCGCCGTCATCGCCGCGTGATCCTGGCGGATGCAGTGCCATTCAGTCATCTCCGGCCCGGTCAGCATGACCGGCACATCCAGCCGGTCGAGCACGTCTTCAACGCTGAGGCCGTCCACGCCATAGGACGGATCGCGGCTGATCGGGCGAAGCGAAACGGCAGTTTCCTGCCGACCGCGCCCCCGGCGGGTTTTCACATGCAGAAGTGATGGAGTAATGAGCATTCAATTCTGCCTTTGGTTTGGCCAAGCACAACCAAGGCGAGCGTCGGCAAAGATCAGGGCGGAAAAATGGTAATGCGGTGGATTTCAGGTGTCACGTACCACAGGCTGAACCGATTTTCCTTAGGAATGGCCGTGGTTTCGCTGTCAGCCTGCGCCAACCTGACCAAGGTCGAGGATACCCCGGCAGAGCAGCCGCCGATGCGCTGGGACCAGCACCCAGAGGCGATCGAATGGACCGAATCCACCCTCGTGGCGCTGTCCACCAAGGATGAACAGCTGTCCGAAAAGGTGCCCGCCGATATCGAAACCTGGTGTCCGGCCTATGAAGACGCACCCATCGAATCGCGCCGGGCGTTCTGGGCCGGGCTGATCTCGACCGTGGCGAAGTACGAAAGCACCTGGAACGAGGACGCCTCGGGCGGTGGCGGGCGCTGGATCGGGCTGATGCAGATCGCCCCCCGGACCGCCGGCTATTTCGGTTGCGACGCAACCTCGGTCGGTGAGTTGAAGGATGGCGAGGCCAACCTGGCCTGTGCGGTCGATATCCTGTCGGTGCAGGTCGCCAAGGACGGGCTGGTCGCAGGCGACGGCGACCGCGGCATCGGCCGCGACTGGGCCCCCCTGCGCAGCGACGAGAAGCGGACCGAGATGGCCGCCTGGACCAGCGAACAGCCCTATTGCCAAAGAACTGCGCTCCTGGACGACAAGAAGACCCGGCTTCAGTTTATCCGGTAAAGCGCTGCGATTTCGGTCAGCGCCTCGCTTTGGCGGGTTGAGACCTTGGCATCGCGTCCTGCCGCCGCGACATCCTTCAGGACCGCCATCAGGCTGGCAAAGCTGTCGCGGCCGCGAAGTTTGTAAAGCCTGCGGGTCAAACGCTCCAACCCCTGCTGCGTGCCGCCGCTTTCAGTGACGAGCCAACGACCAAGGATGACCGCCTCTTCCGCCTTGCTGCGGCTTTGGCCCAGGTGTGATTGCAGGCTGACCACCAGCTTGTCCTGCTGGTCCGATGATGGCAGACCGCCCAGTTCCAGAAACGCAATGCCCGCCCCGGCGATGGCGACATCGGGATCCTCAAGCGATTCGACGGGGTGCAGGTTCAGCTTGCG
>NCDS01000121.1 GCA_002280315.1 Rhodobacterales bacterium 32-66-7
CTCTGTTTATCCGGGGCGGCATGCCCGACCCGTCGCTTCGCAAGCCTGCCTTTGCGGTGATCGAAAGAGTGTGGGCGGCCTTTCTTGCCAAACACGCTGCCTCGCAGGATTTGTCAGTCCGTCTTAATGCGAAGCGAATTGAGACCGCACTAAGAACCCGCATGTCGGAGGGCCAGTTGCCGTGAAGGCCGACCTCCATCCTTGCGGTCCGGATGACCAGTCCCGTCTGGTGATTGCACCATCGGATATCGCGTTCGTGATCTGCGTTGAAGGCAATGTCCTGTCATCGCAGGCGCTTTTGCTTTGCGAAAGCCTGCGGCGGTATGGCGGGGCCTATTCCAACTGCGCAATCTGGGCCATATCGCCACGTTCCACTTTACCGGTATCTGATCTTGTTCAGGCCCAACTCCGGGCGCTGGATGTGAATGTCGTCTCGATTGCCTTGAACAAGACTGGCAGCGCCTATGGCACAATCAACCGTATTGTTGCAGGCGCTTGGGCGGAACAGCGTTTGACGACCGAATTCATCTGCATGCTCGACACCGACATGGCATTCGTGCGGCCGCCGGTCTTTCACGTTGCCGACGCGGGAGCCAGGCCGGTTGACGCAAAAGGGATGGCGACGGCCGGAGCGGACGACCCTCGGGAAGCCTATTGGGCAGAATTGTGCGAATTGGCCGGCATTGGAATGGAACGTCTGCCGCACCTTTCGACAACTTGGTGTCGTAGCGTAATCCGCGCCTCGTACAATGGTGGCTTTCTGGTTGTGCGCCGCGCCCTTGGCATTTTGGCCGAAACCGAGCGTGTCTTTCTGAAAGCATTTTACCGCGACCTGCGTCCGTCACGTCACGTGGCGGATGTGCTGGCATCGGCCGGTCACACCGGGTCCGAGGCAGCAAGCTGGTGGGGATCAAGCCAAGCGGCGCTTTCGGTTGCAATCAGCGCCAGGACCGACGACATCCTGCTTTACGATGCCGCGTATAATGTCCCATTGCACAGCCTGGTTGGCGAGCCGGTGCTGCCGGTCGATGCAAGAAATCCAGTCCTGATACATTATCATTACCTTGCAGCCCAATCCTATCGCTACGGGTTCATCAAGACGCTTGACCGGATTGGCTGTGCCGCGGATGTGCAAGCCTGGATCGCCGAACGCTTAGCACAACTCGAATGGCAACTTGCGGGCGTGGCACCCTGATCGCTGGGAACTGCGGGCTTGGGCCGGCCTGTGGCGGGTACGTTCTTCAGGATTTGATTTGTCGCCGCCGTCGCATACAGCATCTGGCTGAGGTTGGTTTCAGTCTTTCCCTATCCGCACCCGGTCGGTATACCCGACAAAAGCCGTCCTGATTTTGCCGCCTGGCGATGGCAGGCAAACCAAACGAAGCGGAACAGACGGATGACAAAGGAACACACGGCCCATCGCCTCTCCGTCGCCCCCATGATGGACTGGACCGACCGGCACTGCCGGGTCTTTCACCGCCAGATGACCCGGCGGGCGATGCTTTATACCGAGATGGTGACCGCCGCCGCGATCCTGCACGGGCCGAAGCCGCGGCTTCTTGACTATGCGCCGGTGGAACATCCGGTCGCGCTGCAACTTGGCGGTTCGGACCCGGCGGACCTCGCGCAGGCGGTGCGGCTTGCGGGGCCCTGGGGCTATGACGAGATCAACCTCAACTGCGGCTGCCCCTCGGACCGGGTCCAGTCCGGCTGCTTTGGCGCCGTGCTGATGGAGCGTCCTTTGCTGGTCGCCGCCTGCATCCGCGCGATGAAAGGTGAGACTGACCGGCCCGTCACGGTGAAATGCCGGATCGGGATAGACGACCAGGACCCTGAAACCGTCTTGCCCGCCTTCATCGAGACCCTCGCCGAAGCCGGGGTGCGCCACATCATCATCCACGCGCGCAAGGCCTGGCTGCAAGGCCTTAGCCCCAAGGAGAACCGCGAGGTGCCGCCCCTCGATCACGACCTGGTGCTGCGGATGAAGCAGCGGTTTCCCGAACTGACGATCTCGATCAATGGCGGCATCACCACCTTGGCCGAGGCGAAGGCGTTTCTCGATGCGGGCCTCGACGGGGTGATGCTTGGCCGCGCGGCCTATCAGCATCCGGCCTCGGTCCTGATCGGGGCGGATGCGCTCTGGGGCGACAGCCACGCGCCGACGCCGGTGGCGGTGGCCATGGCGATGCGGCCCTATATCGCGGAACACCTCGCCAACGGTGGGCGGCTCCACCAGATCACGCGCCACATGCTCGGCCTGTTCAGCGGCACCCCCGGCGCGCGGGGCTGGCGGCGGGTGCTGTCGGAACAGGCCAGCCGCGACGGGGCGGGGCTGGAGGTGCTGGATCAGGCGCTGGCCGAGCTTCTGACGCCAGCCTGACCGGCCGGGCCCGGGCGTGTCGGCCCATCGCCCATATCCAACGCTCTGGCCTAAGCCCGGGCGGCAGGCTATGTCTGGCGACCGGAGGAGTTCCCGACCATGCCCGACCTCGCCTCGTTGCTGCCGCTTCTGGTGGCGCTGATCCTGATCGGAGGCTTTGCCGGCGTGATCGGCGGGCTTCTGGGCGTGGGGGGCGGGATCGTGCTGGTCCCGGCGTTTTTCTATGCCTTCGGACAGCTTGGCTATGGCGGCGGGCAGTTGATGCAGGTCTGCGTCGCAACCTCGATGGCGACGATTGTCGTGACCTCGCTGCGGTCGGTCAGCTCGCATCACAAGAAGGGCGCGGTCGACTGGTCGGTGCTGCGCAGCTGGGGGCCGGTGCTGGCGGGGTCGGCGGTCGTCGGCACCTTCGTCGCGACGCAGGTGTCGTCCCTGACATTGCAGGCGGTGTTTGCCGTGCTCGCGGGGCTTGCAGGCCTCTGGATGGCCTTCGGGCGCGAGGAGTGGCGGCTAGGGGCCGCGATGCCGGTCGAGCCGGTGCGAAGCGCGCTGGCCGGAGGGGTCGGGTTCTTCTCGGCGATGATGGGGATCGGCGGCGGGACCTTCGGCGTGCCCCTGATGACGCTGTTCGGGATGCCGATCCACCGGGCGGTGGCGACAGCCTCGGGCTTTGGCGTGGTGATCGCGGTGCCCTCGGTGCTGGGGTTCCTCCTCCTGCCGGTGGCCGGGGCGCCGCCCTTGAGCATCGGCGCGGTGAACCTGCCCGCATTTCTGGTGGTGATCGGTAGCACGCTCCTGACCACGCCCTTTGGCGTGCGCCTGGCGCATGCGATGAACCCCAAACCCCTGAAGCGCGCCTTTGCGGTCTTTCTGATCCTCGTCGCGCTCAACATGCTGCGCAAGGTCCTGGGTTGGTGAGTGCGGGCTGGCAGCGTCTGGGGCCGGACCCCAGGATCCGCGCCTGGGCCGATGCGGCGCGACGGGTGGCGCTTGGGGTGCTTGCCGCCTCGACCGAGACGTGGCGCTCGGGCGGTACCTGGTTTGTCGGGGTCGACGCCCTGCCGAACGGGCCGGACGGCAGCCTTGACGGCACGCCCTTTCCCTGGGATGCGCTGCCCCTCTCGCCCGAGCCCCTGCACAAGGCGCAGCTTTCGGTGATCCGCCCCGGTTATCCCCAACCCTCGCCCGAGGAAAGCCCGGCAGCCTTCGCCTATCGCCGCGACCGGGATGCCGCACATCTCGACGGGCTCCTGCCGATCGGTCCCCTGAAACAGCGGATGGTCAAGGAACCGCATGCCTGGATCCTAGGCCTGCCCCTGAACAAGGCCCCCGCCGCCCCCCTCACCCTGTGGGAGGGGAGCCACAAGGTCCTGCGTGCCGCCCTTCACCAGGCGCTTGCCCCGCATCCGCCCGACACCTGGGGCGAGATCGACCTCACCACCGCCTACCAGGCCGCCCGCAAGGAGGTCTTCGCCACCTGCCGCCGCATCACCCTGCCCGCCAAACCGGGAGAGGCCACGCTCCTCCACCGCCTCACGCTCCACGGCGTCGCCCCGTGGCAGCCGGACGACCAGGCCCCGCCCGAAGGCCGGATGATCGCCTACCTTCGCCCGCAATTACAAACCGTCGAACGCTGGCTCACCGCCCCCTGACATTCTTCGTCGATAAATATCCCACGGGGGTCCGGGGGTGTGAAACCCCCGGCGGAGCCGGTTGGCCCCGGCCGACTGGCGACTGGAATGGAACGCGCCCGCCCGGGCGCTCTGCCAGATCACCGCCCGTTGGCAAAGCTAGCGGTCCAGCCGCCCCATCCGCCCGCCGCGCCGCTTGGTCAGCCTTGGTGCGCGGGCGGGCAGTTCGGCCATCACGGCGCTGCGTTCGGCAGGCGTCATCCGCGACCAGGCCGAGATCTCGTCGATGGAGCGGTAGCAGCCGACGCAGATCCGCGCTTCGGGATGCACGACGCAGAGCTTGACGCAAGGCGACGCCACCTCGTCGCGGTGCCACACATCGTCCATCACCCGCCCAGCCCCCGCACCATATGCGCCATCCGGTCCAGCGCGCCTTGCAGGATATAGCCTGCCGCGACCTGGTCGATCACCTCTTTGCGACGTTTGCGCGACGTATCCGCCTCGATCAGCGCGCGTTCGGCAGCCACTGTCGACAGACGCTCATCCCAGAAGCCGATCGGCAGCGGTGTCAATTTTTCCAGATTGCGGGCAAAAGCCTCGGTCGACTGCACCCTTGGGCCGGAACTTCCATCCATGTTCAGGGGCAGGCCAAGCACGATCCCCGCCGCCCCCCGCGCGGTCAGAAGGGCCAGCAGGCGCGCGGCATCCAGAGTGAACTTCTCGCGCCGGATCACCTCGACCGGGGTCGCAACCTGACGGCGAAGGTCCGAGATCGCAACCCCGATGGTCACCGTGCCAAGATCAAGCCCGGCAATCGCACGGTTCGGGGGCAGGGCCGCCAGAAAATCGCGGATATCGGGCAGGATCACGGGTTGAGCCCGGTTTCCACCGCCGTCTGGCGCAGGAACGAAAGCTCTGCCGGCTGCCCCTCGAACCGGACGATGGCCTCGTCATAGATCGTCTGCGCCTCGGGCAGCCGTTCCAGCACCGCAAGCGCACGGATCAATTGCTCCCATTCCTCGACCGTGCCGCCTTCGCTGGCCAGCCGGTCCGACAGTTGCGCCACCATGCCCTCGATCATCGCTTGCCGGTCCTCGGGCGACATCCCGGCGGCGGCGGCGATATCGCCCTCACCCGGTCCGGCAAGGGCGGGTGGGTCGTAGGCGACACCGGCCAGTTCGGCGACCGTGCCGATCCGTTCGCGGATCAAGCCGACCCAGGGGGAGTTCGGGTCGCCATCCTCCACCAGGGGCCGCCAGAAGCGGAAGGTCTGGTCGAACCGCCCGCCTTGCAGGAACATCTCGCCCACCAGATAGCGCGAAAGCTCGTTCGAAAGGTCCAGCGACAGCGCAGCCCGCAAGCTGTCCTCCGCCTCGGGGGAGACATAGCCCTGCGCCTCGGCCACCAGGGCAAGGGCGCGGTTGGCATGGTCTGCCGCCACCGCCTTGTCGCCCAGAAGAGCCAGCAGACGGTCGACGGTCAGGACCGCCCCGTGCAGATCGCCGGCCTGAAACCGGGTGGCAAAGGCCTCGCGCAGGGCGTCGGGGTCGCTGATCCGGGCGAGGTCCGCCGTCACGGATGCGATGATTGCCGGGTCGCGCGGCACGCCAAGCCGGGTCAGTTCCTCGACTTGCGCGGGGCGGGCGGCGATGCCCGCGTCGATCCTGGCGAGCCGCGCCTCCAAGGGCAGATCGGGATATCCCGGCGCGCCCAGCCATTGGTAAAGTGCAACCGCACCGCCCAGGACGACCACCGCCGCCCCGGCAAGACCCACGATGCCAACACCGGAATCGCCCTGCGGAACGGGCGCTTCGGCGTTGCGGGCACGATCCGCCTCCAGCACCCGGCGGCCGACCTCGGTGCGCAGGCGCGCAGCCTCGTCCGCGGTGATGGTGCCACGGGCGAGGTCACGGTCGATCTCGGCCAGCTGATCCTTGTAGATCACCAGATCCTCGGCCCCCGCGACTGCAGCCACCGGACCCCGGCGATAGGCGCGGGCCAGGACCGCCACCACGGCCACGGCAAGCCCGAGGGCAACCATCCAGAACGCCGCTTCGGCCATTTGCTGCCCCAACCCACCTTGATCCCCTGGATGTGACATAAGCGTTTCGGCCCCGGCAAGAAAGGGGGCATCCGCCGCGCCATCGCGCCGCAGGCTCCGGCCCAAGCTCCGGCCCAGGCTCCGGCCCAAGCTCCGGCCCAGCTTCCGGCATTCGCGCGACTATCTGTCACCGGCCGGGCGAATGTCGCAAATTTCCCGATTGTGCCGCTTGCGGGGAGGGCTATAACCCGCAATCGTTCCAAGTCAGACGGGGCCGATCCCGTCGGACCGTCCTTGCCGCCAAGAGGCCTTGATGCAGCGCTATTCGGTCTTTGCCATCGCCCGTGAGGCGTTCCGCCACCACCTTGGCTGGGAACGCGCCTGGGCCGCCGCCACCCCGAAGCCAGCCTATGACGTGATCATCGTCGGTGCCGGGGGGCACGGCCTGGCCACGGCCTACTATCTGGGCAAGAACTACGGCATCACCAATGTCGCGATCCTTGAAAAAGGCTGGCTTGGCGGCGGCAACACCGGGCGCAACACCACGATCATCCGGTCGAACTACCTGCAGGACCCCTCGGCCGCGATCTATGAAAAGTCGCGCAGCCTCTATGAGACGCTGAGCCAGGATCTGAACTACAACGTCATGTTCTCCCCGCGCGGCGTGATGATGCTGGCGCAAACGCATCATGAGGTGCGGGGCTATCTGCGGACCCAGCACGCCAACGCGCTGCAAGGGGTCGCGACCGAATTCATCAGCCCGCAGCGGGTGAAAGAGCTTCCCGATCCTGAACATCGACGGCCCGCGCTACCCCGTCCTCGGCGCGCTCTGGCAGGCGCGCGGCGGCACCGGCAGGCACGACGCCGTCGCCTGGGGCTATGCCCGCGCCTGTTCCGCGATGGGGATGGATATCCTCCAGAACTGCGAGGTGACCGGGGTGCGGTCGGAAAACGGTCAGGTGACCGGGGTCGACACCTCGCGGGGCTTCATCGGCACGAAGAAGCTTGGCATGGTGGTGGCCGGTCATTCCGGCCAACTGGCCGAGATGGCCGGTTTCCGCCTGCCGATCGAGGCGGTGGCGCTACAGGCGCTCGTCTCCGAACCGATCAAGCCCTGCATGGATGTGGTGGTGATGGCCAACACCGTCCACGGCTACATGTCCCAATCCGACAAAGGCGAGATGGTGATCGGCGGCGGCACCGACGGCTTCAACAACTACACCCAGCGCGGCAGCTTCCATCACATCGAGGAAACGCTGAGGGCCCTCGTCGAGACCTTCCCGATGATTTCGCGCCTGAAGATGCTCCGCCAATGGGGCGGGATCGTCGACATGACCGGCGACCGCTCGCCCCTCATCTCGAAGACCCCCCTGGGGAATTGCTTCATCCCCGGCTCCGGCTGGGCCATGGCGGAGCTGATGGCCAAGGGCGAACCCGGGCCATTGGCCGAGGCGTTCAACATGTGGCGCTTCAAGGAAGGCCAGTTCATCGACGAAAGCGTCGCGGCGGGGGTGGCGCACTGATGCAGGGGGCGGGGAACGAAGTCGGGGTGGGGCTGGTTGGGGCGTCAGGAACCTCAACCAAGGAGACCCTTTCATGGCCGATCCGTACCTGCCGCCGCAATCCGGTGGCCGTCCCGGCACCAACCCGAACGTCACTCCGGGCTCGACCGACCCGTCCTACCGTGAGTCGACCCTGCGCGACCCCGGCCTGCGTGACCCCGGCCTGCGTGACCCCGGAGGTCGCCTGCCGTCCGAGCGGACGGGCATGGGCGCCGGGCTTATCGTCGGTATCGTCTTTGTCGTCCTCGCCATCCTGGCGGCGGTGTTCTTCAACCGGACCAACACCAGTGACACCGGCACGCCGGCGTCCGGCGCGGCCCCTGTCGAGGGTGCAGCCGACGCGCCTGCCACCGGGACCGGTGACACCAGCGCCGGCGCACCTGTCACCGATGGCACGACCGGTGGCACCACAGCCCCCGTCACCGATGGCACGACCGCACCTGGCACGGGCGGCACCACCGGCGCGCCCGTCACTGACGGCACGACCGACGCCCCCGTCACCGATGGCACCACCGAAGGATGCCCGCCTTTTCGTGTCCGCGACCCTGCCGAACCCTGGGGGTTTCATGACCCGGGATCTTGGCCTTTATGCTCCGAAACGCCCGCACAAGCTGAACCCGGCGCTGATCGCGATGCTGTTCAACGCGGTGCATGACCTGCATGGCGGGCGGGTCTTCGTGCTTGAGATCGGGGCCGGGGCGGGCGAGGGCGGGCTGCCGTTCCTGGGTCGGTTTCAGGGCGATGGCTGGTCCGGTCTTCTGATCGAGCCGCACCCCGGCCATTTCGCCGCGCTTGAGGCGCTTCATGCCGACAGCGACCGGGTGGCAGTCCTCAACCTTGGCGTTTCGGACATCAATGCCAACCTGCCGCTTCATTCCCTGACGCCCGAGGCGCAGGCGCAGTTTCGCCGCGTGCCCCGTGGCCGGGCCTCGATCCTGCGCGACCGCATCGCGACCGAGGGGATCCCGGACGACGCGATTGCCGCCGTCGAGGTGCCGTTCCTTCGCCTTGACGCCGTGCTGGAGGAGCTTGGCATCGACAGCGCCCAGGTGATTGCGATCAACGCGGGCGGCCATGAAGAGCAGGTCCTGCGCAGCTTTGCGCTTGGACCGCTGGCTCCGGCGCTGGTCCTGATCAACGCGGTCGCGGGGACGGCTGCGGATGCGGCGGCGATTGCCACGCTGCGGGCGGGCGGCTTGCAGCCCTACCGGCTGGGCGAATGGCTGGCAGGCTTCGCGCCCGGCAGCCTGGCCGTGCCGCTGGACGAGCTGCTGAGCTACTTCCAGAAAGGCGTCGATGGGGCCGGGGCGGCGGACGCCTCCGAAACCGCCGGCCCAGGCGACCCCGCCGACCCATCCGAGGGTGAGGCATGACCCGGCAGCCCTATTCTCCCCTATCTTTGCAAGGATCATCATGCTGACCCTCGAATGCCCCTGCTGCGGTGTGATGGCCTGCGAGTCCGAGCTTGCACCCGGCTATGAGGCGCATCTGAAGCGCTTCGGCCCCGGCGCGTCGGACGCGGAATTCGAGGCCTACATGTTCGCGCGGAAGAACCCCAAGGGCGTGCATTTCGAACGGTGGCGGCACGCCTACGGCTGCGGCAAGTGGTTCCTCGCCGCCCGCTGCACCGCGACGCTGGAGGTGTTCGGAACCTACCCCGCGCAGGTGTCAGAACCGCCGCCCGAGATCATCGCCCGGATCAAGACCCGGCGTCCGGGCTGGTCACTCGAATGACCCGCCGCAAGCCCCCCCACCCATCCTCCCCCACAAGGGGGGAGGCGCGCGGCTGGACTGGTGCCGGTCAACGCCAGCCAAGGACCACCCTCGCCACCAGCGCCTCCCTCCCCCCCGGGTGGGGGAGGGTCGGGGTGGGGGGGCTGGCCCGGGACAGACCCCACCGCCCGGATCAAGACCCGCCGTCCGGGCTGGCAGCCGACATGACCGGCGTGAACCCTCTGCCGGTGCCCCCCCACCCATCCTCCCCCACAAGGGGGGAGGCGCGCGGCTGGACCGGCTCCGGCCAACGCCATCCAAGGACCACCCTCGCCACCAGCGCCTCCCTCCCCCCCTTGTGGGGGAGGGTCGGGGTGGGGGGGCTGGCCCGGGACAGACCCCACCGCCCGGATCAAGACCCGCCGTCCGGGATGATCACTCGAATGACCCGCCGCAAGTCCCCCCACCCATCCTGCCTCCCTCCCCCCATGTGGGGGAGGGTCGGGGTGGGGGGCATGGCCCAGGACAGACCCCACCGCCCCGGATCAAGGCCCGCCGTCCGGGCTGGCAACCGACATGACCGGCGCGAACCTTCTGCCGGTGCCCGCCCACCCATCCTCCCCCACAAGGGGGGAGGCGCGGGGCTGGACCGAGGCTGCTCCGCACCGCTTGAAGACTGCTCTTTCCACCCGAGCCTCCCTCCCCCCTTGTGGGGGAGGGTCGGGGTGGGGGGGCATGGCCCAGGACAGACCCCAACGCCCTGATGAAGACCCGCCGTCCGGGCTGGCAGCCGACATGACCGGCGCGAACCCTCTGCCGGTGCCCCCCCACCCATCCTCCCCCACAAGGGGGGAGGCGCGCGGCTGGACCACGGCTGCTCCGCGCCGCTTGAAGACTGCTCTTTCCACCCGAGCCTCCCTCCCCCCTTGTGGGGGAGGGTCGGGGTGGGGGGGTTCCCGCGCCACAAGAAGACAATCCGAAAGCACCAAGACATGAGCACGCGCCTTTCCACCGGTGGTCGTCTGATCGACCGGACCGCCCCGGTCGACTTCCTGTTCAACGGCAAGCGTTTGCGGGGCTATGCGGGCGGTACGCTTGCGGCGGCGCT
>NCDS01000001.1 GCA_002280315.1 Rhodobacterales bacterium 32-66-7
GCCAGATCAAGCCGCGCCTGGTTGATGTCGGTGATCACCACATGCCGCGCGCCGACATGGCGGGCGACGGCGGCGGCCATGATGCCGATGGGCCCGGCACCGGTGATCAGCACATCCTCCCCCACCAGATCGAAGGACAAGGCGGTGTGGACGGCGTTGCCCAGGGGGTCAAGGATCGCGCCGATCTCGTCGTCAATCGCGTCGGGCAGGGGGACGACGTTGAAGGCGGGCAGCCGCAGGTATTGCGCAAAAGCCCCGGGCTCATTCACCCCGATCCCCCGCGTCTCGGGATCAAGGTGAAACCGGCCCGACCGGCTCTGGCGTGAGGTCTTGCCGATCAGATGTCCCTCGCCCGAGCATCTTTGCCCGATGGCCAACCCTTCGACATTCTTCCCGATCTCGACGATCTCGCCGGCAAATTCATGGCCGGTGACCAGCGGCACCGGCACGGTGCGCTTGGCCCAGTCGTCCCAGTTCCAGATATGCACATCGGTGCCGCAGATGCCGGTCTTGCGGATGCGGATCAGCACATCCTCCGGCCCGATCTCGGGCACAGGCCGGGTCTCCATCCAAAGGCCGGGCTCGGGTCTGGCCTTGACCAAAGCTTTCATTTCGTTTGCGCCGCGGACCGGCGCGGGCATCTCGTTTGCGCCGCGGACCGGCGCGGGCATTTCATTGGTCATGCCAGCACCCCAGTGGCTTTGCCTGCAGCGCTAAAGGCATCAAGCGCGACATCAAGGTCGGCTGTCGTAAGCCTTGCATTCATCTGCGTGCGGATGCGCGCCTGGCCCTTCGGCACCACCGGAAAGAAGAACGGCGCGACATGGATGCCACGCTCGTAAAGCTCAGCCGCCATCGCCTGGGCAAGCTTCGCATCCCCAAGCATGACGGGAATGATCGGATGTTCCCCCGGCAAAAGGGTGAACCCTGCATCGGTCAGCCCCGCGCGCCAGTAGGTGGCATTGGCGGCAAGCCGGGCGCGAAGGTCATCGGCCCCCTCCACGATCTCAAGCGCAGCAAGCGCCGCACCAACCACGGCCGGGGGCAGCGCGTTGGAGAAAAGATAAGGCCGCGCCCGCTGGCGCAGAAGATCGACCACCGGCTGCGGCCCGGCGATGTAGCCACCCAACGCCCCCCCCAGCGCCTTCCCAAGCGTGCCGGTCAGGATATCGACGGCCACCCCCGCCCGCGCCGGGGTGCCTCGCCCTCGCGGCCCGGTAAAGCCGGTGGCATGGCAATCATCCACCATCACCAGCGCGCCATAAGCGTCGGCCAAAGCCCGGATCTCCCCCAGCTTGGCGTAATACCCGTCCATGGAAAACACACCATCGGTGGCGATCAGGATGAACCGCGCCCCATCGGCCCGCGCCTGCTTGAGCTGCGCCTCCAGGTCGGCCATGTCGGAACTGGCATAGCGGTAGCGCCTGGCCTTGCAAAGCCGGATGCCGTCGATGATCGACGCATGGTTGAGCGCGTCCGAGATCACCGCATCCTCGGGCCCGAGCAAAGGCTCGAAAAGCCCGCCATTCGCATCGAAACAGGCGGCGAAGAGGATGCTGTCGTCATGACCCAGATAGCGCGCCAGCCGCGCTTCAAGCTCACGATGGATGTCTTGCGTGCCGCAGATGAACCGCACGCTCGCCATCCCGAAGCCATGCGCATCCATCGCCGCTTTCGCCGCCGCCACCAGTCGCGGATCATCGGCCAGGCCCAGGTAGTTGTTGGCGCAAAGGTTCAGCATCTGCCGCCCGGCCATGCGCACATGCGCCCCTTGCGCGCCGCTGATCAGCCGCTCGCGCTTGGTGAGGCCATCAGCCTCGATCCCGGCCAGGGTGGCGGTGATCTCCTTCAGAAAGGCGGCGGTGCTGGCCATCGGCATCTCCTTCTTGCGCTCACCGACCATCGCGGCATTGTCCAGCCGCGTCAACAAAGAGACGGACCTCCCCCCCCCATTCCTTTCTGGTCAAATATCACACGGGGGGTGCGGGGGGTGTGAAACCCCCCGCTCCGGCCTCAGCGACACGCAGGGACGCTTGAGGCGCACAGCCGTCAGGTGCCGCAATAGGTCACATAACCGCCAAATCCGGTGGGGGCGGGCAGCATGAACTCTTCCCGTTCCTCGAATGGCGTCCGGACGGCGGCCAGAAGCGCGTGAAACAGGGCCATGTCGCCTGCGGTGGCAGCCTCCAGCGCGGCCTCGACCTTGTGGTTGCGCGGGATGACGGCGGGGTTGGCCTTTGCCACACGCTCCGGCGCCCCCTCGCCGGCGCGGGCCTGCCAGCGGGAAAGCCAGGCCTCCATCGCGGCGAAGTCCTGAAACAACGGGCGGAGGGTCGCGGGGTCGGCAAGACGGCGGAAGGTCAAGGTCCAGTCGGCGCCCTGCATCGCCGCCAGAAGGTCATCGGCCAATGCGGCATCGCCGGCATCCGCCCCCAAAAGCCCCAGCTTCCGGCGCATCACCGCCAGCCATTCGGCCCGGTAACGCCCCGCGATGGATTGAAGCCGGTCATTGGCCAGATCGACCGCGCGGTCCGGATCGGGGTCAATCAGCGGCACCAGCGTCTCGGCCAGCCGCGCCAGGTTCCAGCCCAGGATCAGGGGCTGGTTGGCATAGGCATAGCGCCCGGTATGGTCGATGGAGGAAAAGACGGTGCCCGGCGCATAGCCCTCCATGAAGGCGCAGGGTCCATAGTCGATCGTCTCGCCCGAGATCGCCATGTTGTCGGTGTTCATCACGCCATGAATGAACCCAAGCCCCATCCACTGGGCAATCAGCCGGGCCTGCCGGTCGATCACCCGGTCCAGAAAGGCCAGATAGCGCTGATTCGCCCCCAGAAGGTCCGGATCGTGGCGGGCGATGGTGTAATCAGCCAGCGCTTGCAACCGGACCTTGTCGCCCCGTGCCGCGAGAAACTGGAACGTGCCGACCCTTATGTGGCTTGCGGCCACCCGCGCCAGCACTGCGCCCGGCAGGGCGGTCTCGCGCCACACCGTCTCACCGGTTGCGACCACGGCAAGGGATCGGGTGGTGGGCACGCCAAGTGCTGCCATCGCCTCGGATATCAGATATTCGCGCAGCATCGGTGCCACGGCCGCCTTGCCGTCGCCACCGCGTGAGAAGGGCGTATGGCCCGAACCCTTGAGCTGCAAATCAAAGCGCTGACCCGATGGCGTGACGATCTCGCCCAGAAGATGCGCCCGACCATCGCCAAGCTGAGGTGAAAAGCCGCCGAACTGGTGCCCGGCATAGGCCTGCGCAATCGGCTCAGCGCCAGGGGGCAGGGCGGCGCCCGAAAACCAGGTGGTCGCCTCGGCTTCGGTCAGGGCAATCCCGAGATCGGCCGCCAAAGCCTGATTGAGGACCAGAAGTCGCGGCGCGGGGGCCACGTCGGGGGTGACCCGCAGATAGGTGCCGGGCAGGTCGCGGGCGTAGGAATGATCGAAGGTGATGGGCATCGACGACCCCCTTTCAGCTGTCGATATGGCGTTCTGTCACGGTTTGGGCAAGCGGATCGGACCGGGCCAAGATCCTTCCAAGGATCTTGCAAATCTTTTCGAAAAGATTTGGCTCCCGGCCGACGCCCATGATCGAGAAGGGGGAAGTGGTCGGGGCGGAGGGATTCGAACTCTCGACCTACGGTACCCAAAACCGTCGCGCTACCAGGCTGCGCTACGCCCCGACTGCGCCCGTCTAGCGGGAAGCGTCGGCAAAGGAAAGCCCCTCAGCCATCGCAGGGCCAGACGGCGTTGGCCGCCGCAATCGCCGGATGCCGCAGTTCGGCCCCCGGCGTGATGCCGAGCTTGGCCGCAAGCCCGCCGTTGATCTCCAGCACCAGCGCCACACCTTCGCCCCCGTCGATCGGGGTCAGATCCTGGGGGACGGCGTTGGCATGGACGGTGGTCACCACGCCACGGGCATCGGCGAAGATCATGTCGAGCGGGATAAGCGTGTTCTTCATCCAGAACTGCGCCCGGCGGGGCGATTCATAGACAAACAGCATACCCGCCGCTGGATCAAGCGCCTCGCGGAACATCAGGCCCTGCGCGCGTTCCGCAGCGTCGTCGGCCAGTTCCACCGCAAAGCTTTCGCCCCCGCCGTCCCATCGCAGATCGACGCGGTCGGGGCTGCAGGGGGCCTCGGCCAGCGCAGGCCATGCAAAAGCGGCAAGCAGCACGGCATGGCCGGTCAGGTGGTGCATCAGGCGGCGGTTCTGGTTGCGGCGTCCCATGGCAGCACTTGTACCGCCATCCGGCCGCGACGGCCAGCAATAATCCGCAGCGCCACCGCCTCACCCGCCATCAGGTCAGAGAGGCCCGAGACGCGCAGCACCTCGGCATGGATGAACACATCGTCCGCCGCGCCGAACACATTGGCAAAGCCGAAGCCCTTGCCCTTGTCGAACCACTTCACCCGGGCCGGTTCCAGCGCCAGAGCGGCAAGATCGGCCCCCTCCATCGCGTCGGCCTCACCGGACAAAGGGAAGGTCGGGGTGGCCGGGGCGTCGATCTGCAACACCTCTACCGCCTGCACCCCGCGCGCGGTGCTTTGCACGCGGACCGTCACCGCCGCGCCGTCAGCCACCGAACCCTGACCGTAGTTGCGCAGGACATTGGCGTGCAGGAGGATATCCACCTCGGTTTCATCAGAGACGATAAATCCGAATCCCTTGCCGGGATCAAACCACTTCACCCTCCCATGCATGACCTGCATGGACTCGCTGTCATCAGTCATGACGAGAGCTTTCTCCCCAGAACGCACCCATGCATGCAGGTTTGACCCTTTGCGAAACGGGTTCAAGACAAATCGCACGTTCTCGTGTGATTGATCAGAATATCGGCATGATTGCACGTGTCACGGGAAAAGGCGGGTGATCTGCCAGGGCTGTTCCACCGTCGCGCGCGACCAGCGGAAGCGGTCATGCAGGCGAAAGGCCCCGTCGGCCCAGAACTCGATCTCGGTCGGCACGATCCTGATCCCGCCCCAGTTCGGCGGGCGGGGCGGGTTCGGACCCTTCACCACGGCGATGCGCGCCGCTTCCGCCATCAGCGCCTCACGCGAGCCGAGGGGCCGGGATTGTTGCGAGGCCCAGGCCCCCAGCCGCGACTTCAGCGAGCGGCTGGCGAAATAGGCGTCCGCCGCCGGGCCATCCTCACGCTCGGTCAGCCCCCGCACCCGGATCTGACGGCGCAGCGATTTCCAGTGCAGCACGAAGGCCGCCTTGCCCGAGGCCGCAATCTCTTGCCCCTTCTGCGAGTCGTAATTGGTGTAGAACACGAAAGCTGCCGCCTCGATGTCCTTCAACAGCACCATGCGGACATTCGGCAGGCCATCGGCATCGACGGTGCCAAGCGCGATGGCGTTCGGATCGTTGGGCTCGACCGGTTCCGCCTCGGCCAGCCAGGCACGGGCCAGCGCGAACGGGTCGTCGCCTGCGAAAATTCCGGTACGATCCACCCTCTGGCCCCCTTGATTGACCCAAGGACCCGCCTTGAAGGGCGGCTCCGCTTGTCCTACACGTCGAACGTGACGCAAAGGTGGGCCAGGGGTCGGGAATGTCAATTGGACTGATGCAAGGCAAGCGCGGCCTGATCATGGGCCTTGCCAACGACAAGTCGATCGCCTGGGGCATTGCGCAGGCGGTGGCAGCGCAAGGGGCGGAGCTTGCGTTCTCCTACCAGGGTGAGGCGCTGAAAAAGCGGGTGGAGCCTTTGGCGACCAGCCTTGGAACACCAAGGCTGCACGAATGCGACGTGGCCAGCGACGCCAGCATCGACGCGCTCTTTCAGGCTTTGCAGGCCGATTGGGGCCGCCTCGATTTCCTGGTCCATGCCATCGGCTTTGCCGACAAGAACGAACTGCGGGGTCGCTATGTCGACACCTCGCGCGCGGGGTTTGCGCTGGCGATGGATATTTCGGTCTATTCCTTCACCGCCGTCTGCCAGCGGGCGGCGGCGCTGATGGGGCCGGGGGGGTCGCTTTTGACACTCACCTATTACGGCGCGGAAAAGGTGATGCCGCATTACAACGTGATGGGCGTGGCGAAGGCCGGGCTTGAGGCATCGGTGAAGTACCTGGCCGAGGATCTGGGCCGCGACGGCCTTCGTGTGAACGCGATTTCTGCCGGGCCGATCAAGACGCTCGCCGCCAGCGGCATCGGCGATTTCCGCTACATCATGAAGTGGAACGAGCTGAACTCCCCCCTCCGCCGCAACGTCACGCAGGAAGAGGTGGGGAAGGCCGCACTTTACCTTCTGTCCGACCTCGGCTCGGGCACGACCGGTGAGAATCTGCATGTCGACGCGGGCTATCATGTGGTGGGGATGAAGGCGATTGACGCGCCGGATATCGACGTGGTCACCGGCAGGAAGGACAATGGCCAGTGACCCTTGCCGCGCTTGCAACGGTCTGGTTCGTGCACCTTCTGGCGGCGGCAAGCCCGGGGCCTGCGATCCTGATGGCGGCGCGCACCGGGGTTACGCAGGGGTTCGTCACCGGCATGTGGTTGTCGCTTGGCATCGGGGTCGGCGCGCTGGTCTGGGCGGTGGCGGCGCTGTTCGGGATGGCAACGCTGTTCCACCTTGCGCCGTCGCTGTTGTGGGCGTTCAAGATCGGCGGCGGGCTTTTCCTGCTGTGGATAGCGTTCCAGATGTGGCGGCACGCGCCCGAACCGCTGGAGATGCCGACCGAAGCCACCCCGGCAACCCCCTTTGCCGCCTTCCGCCTTGGCGTCCTGACCCAACTGGCCAATCCCAAGCCTGCGGTCTTTTTCGGCGCGGTCTTCGTCAACACCATTCCCGCCGGGACCAGCCTGCCCTGGATCGGGGTGATCCTGATCCTTGTCCTTCTGAACGAGCTTGCCTGCACCCTTGCCGTCGCCCGCGCCTTCAGCCTTGCCGGCCCGCGCAGCACCTACCAACGCTTCAAACTTTACATCGACCGCAGCTTTGGCGGGTTACTTGCCCTCCTCGGCCTCAAGATCGCCGCCACCTGAAGGAGCCATCCATGCCCGCTGACCGCCTGCCGCACGAAAAGGGGTTTCACGTCAGCTGGGACCAGATCCACCGCGATGCCCGGGCGCTGGCCTGGCGGCTGGACGGCAAGGGCCCCGATGACGGCGCCTGGCGCGCCGTGGTCGGGATCACCCGGGGCGGCCTTGTCCCGGCGATGATCGTCAGCCGTGAGCTCGACATCCGCGTCGTCGACACGATCTCGGTCCGGAGCTACAGCCACCAGGCCCAGGCCGAAGCGCGGGTGATCAAGGCCCCGCAGGCCGAGTTGATGGGCGATGGCACCGGCATCCTGATCGTCGATGATCTGGTCGACACCGGCAAGACGCTGGAGCTGGTGCGGCGGCTGTACCCGAAGGCGCACTTTGCGACGGTCTATGCCAAGCCGTCAGGCAAGCCGATGGTCGACAGCTACATAACCGAGGTCAGCCAGGACACCTGGATCTTCTTTCCCTGGGACATGGCGCTGCAATACGTCCAGCCGATGCGCGGCACCGACTAGGGGCCTTACGGGTCGAGGTTCCAGGTATAGGGGCCGAACTGATCCGCACTCAGGCTAACGAACGGGGCCGCCGTCTGCCCGCGTTTGCAGTTGCCGCCGCGCGACAGGTAATCGTAGGGGCCGGGGTAGACCACGCAGAGGTTGTAGTTGCCGCCCCAGTAGACCGACTGGTTGCCCGCGACCTCGGCGTAAAGGTAGAAATTCGCCACGGCGGTCGAGGCGATGTAATTGCAGTCGCCGCTCAAGACCGTGAACCAGCCCTGATTGCGCCAGTCCGTGGGCTTGGCCCCGACCGGCTGAAACGAGATCGCGACCAGCGCGTCGTTGGCGGTCCGGTTGCAGACCGAGATGTCCACCGTGCTTTGCGCCGCTGCCTGTCCGGCCGAAACCATGCAGGCAAGAGCGATCAGGGCAGCTTTCAGGAATGACAGATTCATGCGCGACTCTTTCTGACCGGGCCCGCTTCGGGCAGTTTCGACGCATAACGATATGTGCGGCTGAACCGCCGCGTCAACAGGCTTGCGTCCCCTGGCCGGATTGGCGAAGTCTGGCCCGGCAACCGGACGGAGCGACGCATGCCTTACCCCCTGAACCCCGCCTTCACCGCGACCGAAGCCCCCCCGGTGATGGAGGCGCGGCGCTGGCTTGACGGGGTGACGCATCCCAAGGACCGCCCGCTCATCAACGTAAGCCAGGCCGCCCCGGTGGAAAGCCCGCCTCTCGCCCTGCGCCAGGCGATTGCCGAGGCGGCGCTGAACGATCCGAACGCGCATCTTTATGGTCCGGTGCTGGGCCTGCCCGCGCTTCGGGAGGAGATTGCCCTGCAGTGGTCGCGCGTCTATGGCGGGGCCATCGCGCCCGCAGAGGTCGCGATCACCCAGGGCTGCAACCAGGCCTTCACCGCGATCATGGCGACGCTTGCCGGTCCGGGGGATGCGGTGATCCTGCCGACGCCGTGGTATTTCAACCACAAGATGTGGCTCGACATGACCGGGGTCACCGCCGTGCCGCTGGATACCGGGCCGACGCTGATCCCCTCGGCCGAGGCGGCGGCGGCGCTGATCACCCCCCGGACCCGCGCGATCGTCCTTGTCAGCCCGAACAACCCCGGCGGCGTGGAGTATCCGGCCGAGACCCTTGCCGCCTTCCGCGATCTGGCCCGCGCGCACGGCCTTGCGCTGATCCTGGACGAGACCTACCGCGATTTCGACAGCCGGACCGGCGCGCCGCATGATCTTTTCGCCGATCCCGATTGGCCCGATGTCTTCATCCAGCTTTACAGCTTCTCCAAGGCATACCGGCTGACCGGCCACCGCGTCGGGGCCATCGCAGCCAGTCCCGCAAGGCTGGCCGAGGTGGAGAAATTCCTCGACACCGTCGCGATCTGCCCCGGCCAGCTGGGCCAGATTGCGGCACTTTGGGGGATGCGGAACCTTGCGCAATGGGTCGCGGGTGAGCGGGACGAGATCCTGGCGCGGCGTCAGGCGATGGTTGCGGGCTTCGCCACCTTGCCCGGCTGGCGGCTTCTGGGCTGCGGCGCCTATTTCGCCTATGCCGAACATCCTTTCACCATCGCCTCGGACATCTTGTGCAGACGGCTGGTGGGCGAGGCGTCGATCCTAATGCTGCCGGGCACGATGTTCCAGCCCGAAGGCAGCGCCGCCGGGCGGCGGCAGTTGCGCATCGCCTTTGCCAATATCGGCGTTCCCGGGATCACCGAACTCTTCCGCAGGCTGCGGTCGTTCGCGCCTTGAACCGGGCATGTTGCGCTTGCCGATCTTGCCCCTTCCCTCTATGCACCTGAACCGAAGACACCAGAAGGCAGGACCATGGCCGAGACCCCGAGTGACGACAAGAAACGGCCGAAAAGCCTTGCCCGGGAAGTCGCCGTCTGGGTGCTGATGGCGATGCTGATCGTCGGGCTGGGCGGGTTCGGCGTCACGAGTTTCAGCGGCGGTGTCGCCACGGTCGGCCGGGTAGGCGACATCGAGATCAGCGCCGACGATTACGCCATCGCGCTCCAGAACCGGGTCGCCGCGCTGTCCGAGCAGTTGGGCGTGCAGATCCCGACCCGGGAGGCGCTGGCCTTCGGGGTTGAGGGGCAGGTCCTGGAAAATCTGGTCCAGCGGGCCGCGCTTGACAATGAGGCCGGGCGCATCGGGCTGTCGGTCGGCGATGCAACCGTGGCGGCCGAACTGCGCGGGATGGACGCCTTCATGGGGGTGTCCGGCACCTTCGACCGCGAAGCCTACCGTTTTGCGCTGGAGCGGAGCCGCCAGACCGAGGTGGAGTTCGAGGCCCGGCTTCGCGGCGACATCGCGCGCCAGTTGCTGCAAGGGGTGGTGGCGGGTGGCTTCACCGCGCCCGCCACCCTCACCGACACGCTTTATGCCTGGGCTGCGGAAAAGCGCGGCTTTACGATGCTCCGGCTGACCGAGGCTGACCTGACGCGTCCCGTCCCGATCCCGACCGACGCCGAGCTTCAGGCCTATCATCATACCAATATCGCCGCCTTCACCCGCCCGGAAGCCAAGCGCATCACCTATGCAGCGCTGCTGCCCGACGCGATTGCGGCTGACCAGCCGGTGGACGACACCGTCCTGAAACAGCTTTACGAAGACCGCATCACCGAATTCGTGGTGCCGGAACGGCGTCTGGTCGAACGGCTGGTCTATCCCGATCAGGCCGCCGCCGATGCCGCACGGGCCGAACTTGACGCAGGCAAGCCCTTCGACACGCTGGTGATGGAACGCGGCCTGACGCTTGATGCCATCGACCTTGGCGACGTCAGCCGCGACGATCTTGGCGATGTCGGCGAGGCGGTGTTCTCCCTGCCCGAAGGCGGGGTTGCCGGTCCCCTCGCGACCGACCTTGGTCCGGCGCTGTTTCGGGTCGCCGCCGTCCTTGCCGCCGAAGAAACCAGCTTTGACGACGCGAAGGCCGGGCTCGCGCTGGAACTCCAGCTTGAGGCCGCGCGGGGGCTGATCGACGGTCAGGTCGATCTGGTCGACGACCTTCTGGCCTCGGGTGCCACGCTTGAGGATCTGGTGGCCGAGGCCGGGATGACTCTTGGCACCGTCGATCACGTCGTGGGCCAGCGCGGCGATACCGCGATCGAAGGCTATGCCGCCTTTCTTGACGCCGCCGATGCGGTCGCCGAAGGCGATTTTTCCGAGGCGATCCTTTTGGAAGACGGCGGTCTTGTCGCCCTCCGCCTGGACGAGATCGTGCCCGCAACGCCGATTCCCTTCGACGAGGCGCGGGATGCCGTGACCCAGGCCTGGCAGGCCGAGGCGCTGTCGCAGGCGCTTGCCACCCGCGCGGCCGAGATCAAGGCCCAGATCGAGGGAGAGGGTGGCCCCGCCATCGGCAGCTTCGGCATCGTCGATGTGACGCCCGCGATCACCCGCGACGGCACGGTCGAAGGGGCGCCCGGCAACCTCATGACCGAGGTGTTCGGGATGGCGGAAGGCGAGGTTCGGGTGGTCGAGGCGAAGGGTTTCATCGCCGTGGTCCGGCTTGACCGCATCCTTCCCGCCGCGACCGAAGGCGATGACGCCGAGGCGCTGCAGGCGGCCCTCGTGTCGCAGGCCCAGCAGGCGATTGCGGCCGATGCCTTCGCCGCCTTCGCCGCCGCCCTGACGAACGAGGCCGGGATCAGCCTCGATCAGGCGACGATCAACGCGGTCAACGCGAGCCTGCCCTGATGCAGCTATCCCCCGGCTTCGCCGCGTTCGAGGCCGCCTGGGCGCGCGGTGAAAACCAGCTGGTCTGGGCGCGGCTTGCGGCGGACCTCGATACGCCGGTCAGCCTGATGCTGAAGCTTGCCGATGCCCGCGCCGATACTTTCATGCTGGAATCGGTGACCGGGGGTGAGGTGCGGGGGCGCTATTCGGTCGTCGGCATGAAGCCCGATCTCGTCTGGCAATGCCACGGCACCAAGGCCCGGATCAACCGCGCCGCCCGCTTTGATGCGCAGGCCTTTACCGACCTTGCCGAAGCCCCCCTCGACAGTCTGCGCGACCTTCTGGCGGAATGCCGGATCGACATGCCCGAAGGCCTGCCACCGGTCGCGGCGGGGCTGTTCGGTTATCTCGGCTATGACATGATCCGGCTGGTGGAGCATCTGCCGGGGGTGAACCCCGACCCGCTCGGCCTGCCGGATGCGGTGCTGCTGCGCCCCTCGGTCGTGGCTGTCCTGGATGGGGTCAAGGGTGAGGTGACGCTGGTCGCGCCCGCCTGGGTGAAATCCGGCCTCACCGCGCGGGCCGCCTATGCCCAGGCGGCCGAACGGGTGATGGACGCCCTTCGTGACCTTGACCGCGCGCCGTCCGCCGCGCGCGATCTGGGCGAGGTGGCCCCCGTCGGCCCGGCGCAATCGAACTTCACCCATGCCGGTTACAAGGCGGCGGTGGACCAGGCCAAGGCCTATATCCGCGCTGGCGACATCTTTCAGGTGGTGCCCAGCCAGCGCTGGTCGCAGCGCTTTGAACTGCCGCCCTTCGCGCTTTACCGCTCGCTGCGCCGGACCAACCCGTCGCCCTTCATGTTCTTCTTCAACTTCGGTGGCTTTCAGGTGGTGGGGGCAAGCCCGGAGATTCTGGTGCGCCTCCGCGATGGCGAGGTGACGGTACGCCCCATCGCCGGCACCCGCAAACGCGGGGCGACGCCGGAGGAGGACCGCGCGCTGGAGGCCGACCTTCTGGCCGACCCCAAGGAACGGGCCGAGCATCTGATGCTTCTCGACCTTGGTCGCAACGATGTGGGGCGGGTGGCGAAAGTCGGCAGCGTCCGCCCGACCGAGACCTTCATCATCGAACGCTATTCCCATGTCATGCACATCGTCTCGAACGTGGTGGGTGAGATTGCCGATGGCGAGGATGCGCTGTCGGCCCTCCTCGCCGGGCTTCCGGCTGGCACCGTCAGCGGCGCGCCCAAGGTCCGCGCGATGGAAATCATCGACGAGCTGGAGCCGGAAAAGCGCGGGCTTTACGGCGGGGGCGTCGGCTACTTCGCCGCGAACGGCGAGATGGATTTCTGCATCGCGCTCCGCACTGCGGTCCTGAAGGACGAGACCCTCTATATCCAGGCCGGTGGCGGCGTCGTCCACGACAGCGACCCCGAGGCGGAGTATCAGGAGACCGTCAACAAATCCAACGCGCTCCGCCGCGCGGCCGAGGATGCGGGCCGCTTTGCCCGGCGCGACAACCGCTGACCCCGGTCATTCGACTGTCAGGACGGCACTGACCGGGGCAAGGGCGACGCTGGCCGCCTTGCCTTCGACGCTCCATTCCAGCAGCGTCGCGACCAGGCCGGGTGTCGCGGTCGCGGCCACCACGACCCGCCCGTCCTGCCCGGCCTTGAAGATCGCCCGGCCCAGGATGCGCTGGATCGCAGCCCCATCCTCACCCGAGGCGGCAAGGTCGCGGAAGACCACACCGGCGGGCACATCCTCGCGCCGGGCGACCTGATCGGCGGCGTTCAAGCCGACGTCCCAGGTCAGAAGCCCACGCCCCTGCGCCGCGACGACCGGGACGATCAGGCTGGCAACCGGGCGGTTGTTTTGAAAGAGGCTGCCGTCCACATCCATCACTGCGACCGCCTCGGGCAGGCCCTGCGCCATCGACTGGAACGCGACCTCGATGTCGCTGGCTTGCGCGCCGTCGGCAATGCCGGTGGCCAGCATCACCACCTCCTTGCCGCCCGCGCGGTAGATCGCTGCCCGGTCCGGGGTGGCGGGGTCCAAGGGATCAAGCGCGAAGCTGACCGGAAACGGCAGCGCGGCCAGACCGGCGCGGTCAAGATCGGCGGTGCCGGGATCGATCAGCACGATGGCGAAGACCGGCTTCTTGTCGAGGTTCAGGAACACCTCGGCAAATTCCTGCAAAGGCGTCGCGGCAACCGGAGCTGCTGCTGCAACAGCGTCCTCGACCGGGGGATCACCGATCCGGGGCAGGCGGCCGATGATGATGCCGTCGTCCGTCCGGTTCAGCTCGTGCGCGGGTTCGGCGATGACCTCTGTCTCCGGTGCGACCGGCTCGGCCGATGGCGCGGGGGTGGGTTCGGCGGTGGGATCGGCGGCAGGATCGAGAAGCACATCGCCGCTGTCGGGCAGGGTGGCCAGCTCCGGTTCCGGCGCAGGCTCGGCGGCGGACTCGGTGGGGGTGACGGGCGGGATGTCGGGCTGGGTGTCGGGAGAAGTGTCGGGAGAAGTGTCGGGCAAAGGCACAACCACATCCCCGGCGAGGACGGGAGTTTCGTCGGTCTCGGTGACTGGCGCATCTGGTACGACCGTGGGAGCATCCCCCTCGACGAGGGTAGCTGCGGGGGCCTCGGCTTCGGTCGCCACGCCTGCGGCAGGATCGGCGGCAACGTCGGGGGTCGCAGCACCTTCGGCAGCCGGGTCGGGCTGCGCGGGGGCGATTGCAACGACCGCAGGGTCAGCTGCCGTCACGACCAAAGCCGTCTCCGCACTTCCATCGCCATTCACTTCGGGGGCCGGTTCGGCAGCCGGGGGCGTCTCGAACACCGGATCGGGCGCGGCCACGGGGTCCGGTTCCGCGACGGTCAGCGGGTCCGGCAGCGCGGCCGGATCGATCTCTGCCGGTTCGGCCACGACCGCCGGTGCCGCCGGTGCGTCGGGGATCGTCGGGTCAAGAGGCGCTGCGGCCGACTCTGTCGGTGCGATTTCGGGCACCACCGGCTCGACCGCTTCGGTGGCCGGAGCGGCGGTGACCGTCGCCTCGGTTGGCGTCAGCGGGAACAGTGCTGCTGCAAGGACCAGCCCGCACACCACCAGCGCCGTACCGGAAAGGACACCGAAAAGAAACCTGCCTGCCACCGCCGCCTCCACTGCTGCGCCTTTGCCAAAGCGGGCTGCATCCATCGCAACCCGCATGCCGGACCTTGGCGCTATTGTTCATCCGTTCACCACTATAGCGCGAGGAGGAGCGCCCTTCACGCCTTTTTTGCCGCTTCGAACAAACACATGCGCCGGGTCCGGGCAATCCGGCGTGGCGGCCGGGCTGGAACGGCATCCCGCCGCCGCGAAAGCCGAAAGCGTCGGCAGGCACCGGCGGCACAGCGGCACCCAGCGACTATCTTGCAAAATGTGCCGGTTTCGGTGCAACTGGTGGGTCAGCAACAGCGGGATCCACCAGAAATGGACAATCTTCTGACCACGACGTTGGCGGCTGCCGTGCCGGATGTCCAGACCGTGACCAGGGACGGCATGGCACTTGGCGCGCTGCCCCATGGCGTCACCGAGCGGCGCCGCCCCTTGCATCTTGACAGCCGTGGCAGCCTGCAAGAGGTGTTTTCCAACGCCTGGGACCCGGAAGAAGCGCCGCTCCAGTATGTGTACATGTTCTCGGTACGACCGGGGTGCGTCAAGGGATGGGGCCTGCACAAGCTGCATGACGACCGCTATTTCCTGATCTCGGGCGAGATGCTGCTGGTGCTTTACGATGTGCGGCCCGACAGTCCGACCTGCGGCAAGGTGGCGACGATCATGCTCAGCGAGCAGGACCGCAGGCTGGTGACGATCCCGGCCTTCGTCTGGTATGCCGACCACAACATCGGCACCAAAGATGCGGTCCTGATCAACATGCCGACCCGGCTTTACGACAGCGCCGAGCCGGACAAGTACCGCCTGCCGGTCGACACCCCGCTGATCCCCTATTCCTTTGGCGGTGCGACGGGCGGCTAGTCCCCTAGTTTCACCGCGCCCGGGGTGACAAGGCGCTTGTCTGATGCGGGCGGCTGTGGTCAGGATTGCGCCGAAGCGTAACCGTCAACATGGGTGCAAGCATGCGCAATCTGATCACGGGAATTCTGGTGGCCGCAGTGGTCATCCTGGGCTTTTTTGCGTATCAGACCAGCCAGAAGGCCAGCCAGCTTGAGGCTGATCTGGCCGCCAGCGCCGCAGCGGTCGAGGCAGAGCGGACCAGGCTCGCCGATGAGCTTGCCGCCGTCCAGGCCCAGATCGCCAGCGCCGATCAGGCAGCGGTCGAAGCCGCCGCTGCGGTCGAGGCGGAACAGGCCGCTCTGGCCGAAACGCTCGCCACCCGCGAGGCCGAGCTTGCGACCCTCGCCGACACGGTCGCAACCCTTGCGGCGGAAAAGGCGGCGTTAAGCAAGGCTGTGGCAGGTTTGGAAGCCGAAAAGGCCGCGCTTCAGGCCGAAGTTGCTGCGGCGAATGAACGTGCCGAAGCCCTGCAGGGCGAACTTGACGCCGCCTTGGCCGCCCCGGCCAGCCCGTGAAGCAATCCAGCCGCCAAGCCTGGCCCGGAAGGGACTGGGACTGCTAGGACGGCGTGAAATCCAGCAGCATCACATGTCGGTAGACCTCTCCCGGGTTCAGCCGGGTGGCCGGGAACTGCGGCCGGTTCGGGCTGTCGGGAAAGGCTTGCGTCTCAAGCGCGACCCCGGCAAAGCGGCCGTAGCGGGTGCCCTCCTTGCCCGGCACGCTGCCGTCGAAATGCGCGCCGGTGTAAAGCTGGACGCCGACCTGATTGGTTGCCAGCCGCAACCGGCGGCCCGACGCCGGGTCCAGCAAGGTGGCAGCCGGGCGCAAAAGCTGGTCCGCGACAGCCTCCATCGGCCCCTTTAGACAGAAGCAGTGGTCAAAGCCGTCCGGTCCGGGCATCCTGTCCCCGATCCGGCGCAGCGTGGTGAAGTCGAACGCCGTCCCCGCCACCGGCAGGACCGCCCCGGTCGGCAGCTTTGCTGCGTCCACCGGCAGGTAATGCGCCGCGTCAAGCTGCAGCTGATGGCCAAGGACATCCCCGACCCCCTGACCGGCAAGGTTCCAATAACTGTGATGCGCGAGGTTGACGACCGTCGGCGCGGTCGTGGTGGCCGTCATCTCGATCCAGAGGTGTAGGCCGTCGATCCGGTAGCGGCAGGTCACCGTCACCGCACCGGGATAGCCCATGTCGCCCTCGGGCGAGGTGTGGCGGAAGCTGACCTGATCGGGGCCCTGGCCCGCCACTTCCCACATTGCCTTGTCAAAGCCACGGGTCCCGCCATGCAGCTGGTTCCCGCCCTCGTTGCAGTCAAGCTGCACCGCGCGACCGTCAAGCGTGAAGCGCCCTGCCGCGATCCGGTTGGCAAAGCGCCCGCAGGTGGCGCCCAGATAGCCGTGATCCGACCCATACTCCGTCATGTCGTCGTGCCCAAGGACGACATCGGCCAAAGCCCCCTGCCGGTCGGGGGCGTAAAGCCGGATCAGCCGCGCGCCGTAACGGGAGAGGCTGAGCGACAATCCGCCCGGCGCGGCAAGCGTGATGGGGTCATCGGTCGGGGGCATGGCCTACTCCGGGCTCTCGGGGCGCTTCAGCGCGGTCACGTCGCGCACGAAGGCATAGTCATGATAGCCCAAACGCGCGGCGGGTTGGTAGCGGGTCACGTCGAACCGGCCATCGACCAGACAATCGTCGCGCAGATGGACGCCGACGACCTCTCCCAACACCAACCGGCTTTCGCCCAGGAGGTCGATCATCGTGACCACCCGGCATTCCAGCGTGGCAGGCGCATCGGCCACCCGGGGGCAGTCGATGGCCACGCATTCGGCCTTCGCGACACCGGCCATCAGAAACTCATCCCTGCCGCGCGGATAGCGGGCCGAGGTCTGGTTCATCTTGGCAAGGGCCGAGGCCTGGACGACGTTCACCGCAAAGACGCCGCTCTCCACCGCATTGGCCATGCTGTCGCGAAAGTCCCCGGCAAAGATCACCTGCGGCGGGGAATAGGCGACGGCGTTGAAGAAGGAATAGGGGGCCAGATTGTCGCCATGCCCCGCGCGGGTCGAGATCCAGCCGATCGGCCGGGGCGAGACGATGGCCGAGAACGGGCTGTGCGGCAGGCCGTGGCCATCGGCGGGGCGGTAGAACAAGGCAAGCGACCTTTCCCGATTTGAACCTGACATGTGCACATGTTACGGCGCGCCAGCCAAGCAGAATCGAGGCCGCCCCCCGTGTACCGTCTGGAAGAAGAGACCGAGGTTGACTGGTGGGAGGTGGAGGCGCTTTACGACCTCTGCTTTGCGCCGGGCCGCACGGCCTTGTCGTCCTACCGCTTGCGCGACGGGGTGCCGACGGTGGCCCCCCTGTGCCTGACGCTGCGCGACAGCGACGGCACGCTTGCTGCCGTCATCCGCTACTGGCCCGCCCTGATCGGTGAGGAGGATGTCCTCCTTCTGGGTCCGATCGCCGTCCACCCGACCCGCCAGGGTGAGGGGTTGGGGGCAATGCTGATCTCTGAAAGCCTGGCCGAAGCCCGCCGTCTGGGGTGGGAGCGGGTGCTTCTCGTCGGCGACGCGCCCTATTATGGCCGCTTCGGCTTTCGCAAGCTGGACGGGGTGGAGATGCCGCCCCCGACCAACCCCGACCGCGTGCTGGGGCTGGAGTTGAAGAAGGGCGCATGGGCGGGCGTCAGGGGGCTGGTCACGAAAGCGACCTGAGGGGCATTGCGCCCGCGCGCGCAGGGGCCATATTCGCTACATGGAACCGAAGCCGAACGCCCTGGTGCTTTACGACGATCCGGCGCTGGAGATCACCGCGCTGGCCGTGCGCTATCGTCGGGCCAACGGGCCGGTGATGCGGCTGGTGAACCGCCTTGGCGGGTCGTTCGAGGCGCAGTTCGCGCTGGTGCCGGAGGCTTGGCGTCAGCAGATCGAAGCCGCCGTGTCGAACGCGCTCTATGTGGCCTATGACATGGCGGGACGCGCGCCAGAACTTGGCCCAAGGGGGCAGGTGGCCGCCGTCATGGCCTCGGGGGCGGCGGGGGGGGTCGGCGGGCTTGCGACCACCCTGGCCGAGCTTCCGGTGACCGTGACGGTGATCCTGTCCACCATCCGCGCGGCCGCGAGCGAGGCGGGGCTTGACCCGGATGAACCCTGGGTGCGCGCCGAATGTCTGCGGGTCTTCGCCTCGGGCGGGCCACTGTCGGCGGATGACGGGATCGACACCTCGTTCCTGACCGCGCGGATGACGCTGACCGGTACGGCCTTGCAAAGCATGATCGCCAAGATCGCGCCGAAGCTTGCGGCGGTTTTCGGTCAGAAGCTGGCCGCGCAGGCGGTGCCGGTGCTGGGGGCGGTGTCGGGTGCCGCCCTCAATGCCGCTTTCCTGAGCTATTTTCGCGAGATGGCGCATGTCCGTTTCGCCTTGGTGCGGTTGGCGGCGACGCATGGGGCCGAACCGGTCCTGACCGCGTTTCGTGAGGCGAGCGAGCCTGCCCGCATCCTCCGCGCCTGAGCCGCTTGCAGCGCCGCCGCGCCTGCGGATAATTGCGCGAAAGGGCAGGGCGCATGACGACGGATATCCTCTCAACTTTGCGGGATCATGCAGCGGCTTCGGGCCGGGTCTGGCTGCAAGGGCCCGCGCCGGTCACCTATGCCGAGCTTTGGGCCGCCACCGGGCGCATGGCGAACGCCCTTGCCGCCTTGGGGGTCCGTCGCGGCGAGCGGCTCATGCTGCAGGTGGAAAAATCGGCGGAGGCTCTGACCCTCTACCTCGCTTGTCTGCGCGCGGGGGTGGTGTTTCTGCCGGTGAACCCGGCCTACACCATGGCGGAAACCCGGCACTTTCTGACTGACGCCGAACCGGCGCTGGTGCTGGTCGACGGCTCTCGGTTGGCCGGGCTCGCCACGGCCGGCGTGAAGGCGATGGCCTTCGATGCCTTTCTGGCGATGGCGGCGAGATCGGCGGCAGAATCCAGCGACCCGCCCCATGCGCCCGATGATCTGGCGGCGATCCTTTACACCTCGGGCACCACGGGGCGGTCGAAAGGGGTCATGCTCAGCCGGGAGAACCTCGCCTCGAATGCGACGGCGCTGGTCGGGCTGTGGCGGTTCAGCGAGACCGATGTCCTCCTGCACGCGCTGCCGGTGTTTCACACGCATGGCTTGTTCGTCGCCACCAATTGCGCGCTGCTTTCCGGGGCCTCGCTGATCTTTCTGCCCGCGTTCTCGCCCGACGCGGTGCTTGCCGCCCTGCCGAATGCCACGGTGATGATGGGCGTGCCGACCTTCTACACCCGGCTGCTGGACGCGCCCGGCCTGACCCCCGAAGCCTGCCGCAATGTTCGGCTGTTCATCAGCGGCTCTGCGCCCCTGTCGCCCGCGACCCATGCCGCCTTTCGCGCCCGGACCGGGCAGGCGATCCTGGAACGCTACGGCATGACCGAGACGAACATGATCACCTCCAACCCCTATGACGGCGAGCGGCGGGCCGGGACTGTGGGGATGGCATTGCCGGGGGTCGAGGTCCGGGTTACGGGAGAGGACGGTGCCGAGGTTGCAAAAGGTGACGCGGGGGCGATCGAGGTCCGGGGGCCAAACGTCTTTCAAGGCTACTGGCGGATGCCCGACCAGACCGCGAAGGAGTTTCGCGCGGGCTGGTTTCTGACCGGCGATCTCGGCGCGTTCGACGCGGACGGCTATCTGTCGATCCTTGGCCGCGCGAAGGACCTCGTGATCACCGGCGGCCTCAACGTCTATCCGGCGGAGGTGGAGGCTGCACTGGACGCCCTGCCGGGGGTGGCGGCATCGGCGGTGATCGGCGTGCCCCACCCGGACTTTGGCGAGGCGGTGGTGGCTTGCGTGGTGGGTAAGGTCGAGCCGGAAGCGATTCGCGCCAGCCTGAGGGATCGGCTGGCGGCCTTCAAGATCCCGAAGCAGGTGATCGTGCTGGAAGAATTGCCCCGCAACGCGATGGGCAAGGTGCAGAAGGTTGATCTGCGGCGGCGGTTTGCCAACCTGTTCGACGGCACTGCTTGAAGCGGTCAAATTCCTTCAGCAAGGAATCTGCCAAGAATTTCACTTAAAATTCCTGGACTGCCGGTCAGGCGGTCTGGCTTGACAGCCACTCCATCAGCGCGGGCCGTGCGCTTTCCGCCCCGGCCGCCCGCGCCCGGTCGATCACCGCCCGCGCCTCGTCCAGGCTCACCCGACGCAAAAGCGCCTTGACCGGACCGACCGAGGCCGGGCGCATCGAAAGCGTGCGAAAGCCGATGGCAGCCAATGCGAGGGCTTCCACCGGGCGACCGGCATCCTCGCCGCAGAACGAAAGCGGGGTCGAAGCCTCGGCGCAGCGGGCGACGATCTGTTCAAGGAACGCGAGAAACGTGAGGTTCAGCGTGTCATAGCGCCGCCGCACCAGTTCGTTCTCGCGGTCGGCAGCGAAGAAGAACTGCTTCAGGTCATTGCCGCCGACGCTGACGAAGTCGGTCAGTTCGAAAAAGCTTCGCGGCGCATAGGCGAGCGAGGGGGTCTCCAGCATCGCGCCGACCTCCAGCCGCTCCGGTACCGGATGGCCGAGGGATTTTTCGCGGTGCAACTCGCGCAACACATGGGCACGGGCGGCCTGAAACTCGCTGTGCTCGGTGACCAGCGGGAACATCACCGTCAGCGCACGGCCGTTCGCAGCCCGGATCAGCGCCTGCAGCTGCATCCGCATGACGCCGGGTTTGTCGAGGCCGACGCGCACCGCCCGCCAGCCCATCGCGGGGTTCGGCTCCTCGGGTGGTTTCATATAGGGCAGGACCTTGTCCGACCCGATATCGAGCGTGCGGAACGCCACCCGCTTGCCATTGGCCGCGTCCAGCACCCGGGCGTAAAGCCGCACCAATTCCCCCCGCTGCGGCATCTTGGAGCGGACGAGGAACTGAAGCTCGGTCCGAAAAAGGCCGACCCCTTCCGCGCCGGAACTGTCAAGGCTGGGCAGATCGGCCATCAGACCTGCGTTCATGTGAAGCGCGACGGTGGTGCCGCAGGTCGCGGTGGCGGGCAGGCCGCGCAGGCTGGTGTAGCGCTTCTGCGCCTCGGCCTGCATGGCGATCTTGTCGCGGAAGGCGTTGGCCACGGTTTCTTCGGGGCGAAGGTGGACGATGCCCTGATCGCCATCGACCAGGATCGGATCGCCGTTCAACGCCTCGGCCACGATCCGGGCAGCATTGATGACCAGGGGAATCGCCAGCGCGCGGGCCACAATCGCGGCGTGCGAGCCGACAGAGCCTTCCTCAAGCACCACGCCCTTCAGCTTGCGGCCATAGTCCAGAAGTTCCGCCGGGCCGATGTTGCGCGCGACCAGAACCGGGTTTTCCGGCATCTCGGCCCCGGTATCGCGGCCCTGACCGGTCAGGATACGCAACAGGCGGTTGGAAAGGTCATCAAGGTCGGAAAGCCGTTCGCGCAGGTAGGCGTCCGGCACCTGCTCCATCCGTGACCGCGCGGCCGATTGTTCCTTTTCCACCGCCGCTTCGGCGGAGAGGCCGCGCATGATGTCCTCTTCCATCCGGCGAAGCCAGCCGCGGGAATGGGCAAACATCCGGTAGGCCTCAAGCACCTGTTTCTGGTCCTTGTCCAGCTCTTCGGCCCCCAGAAGATCGTCGATCGACACGCGAAGCTCGCCCACCGCGTGGCGGATGCGGTCGATCTCGGTCAGGGGGTCGTCGGCAACCGGGTTGGTGATCACGACGCGCGGTTCATGCAGCCAGACCCGACCTTCGGCGGCCCCCTCCTGCCCGGACGTGCCACGGATCATCACCGGCTGCTTGTGAAGCGCGCGCATCGCGCCGTCGCCGCTGGTGAAGGCGCCAAGCTCGGTCATCTCGGCCAGCACCATGGCGACGACATCGAGGGCATAGATCTCGTCTTCGGAATAAAGCCGCTTGGTCTTCGACTGGACGACCAGCACCCCAAGCTTTTCCCCGACCCGCTGGATCGGCAAGCCAAGGAAGGAGGAAAACAGCTCCTCCCCCGTCTCTGGCATGTAGCGAAACCCGCGTTCCGCGGGCGCATCGGCGGTGTTGACCGGCAGGCCAAAACGCGCAACCCGCCCCACGAGGCCTTCGCCCAGCTTCATCCTTGTCTGGTGGACCGCCGCTTTCTTCAGCCCCTCGGTCGCGCACAGTTCCAGCGTTTCGGGGTCGCGGAAGAGGTAGATCGAACACACCTCCGTCCCCATGCTGTCGGCGATGAGGTGGGTGATCTGGTCAAGCCGATCCTGCCCGCCGCCCGGGACAGCAAGGGTGTCGCGCAAACGGCGGAGGAGTTTTCGACTGTCGCTTTCGGTCCGTTCGGGCATCAGAATCCCAGGGATTGTTTCCGCCGTTAAAGCATAGGACCGACGGCAGGGGAACCGGCAACTCAGGAAAGCCTGGGCCTGTCAACAAGCCGACCGTCCGCCCCTTCAAGCGAAGGCCCGGCTGGAAACCGAAATGCTGTTGCCAGCCGGGTCCTTGGCATTGGTGAAACTGTAGCCATCGGCCTGATGCAGCGGGCCGAACTCCAGGCCTTGGTCCTTGGCCTTTGCCACAAAGCCCGCCACGTCCTGGATGTCGAACACCAGCTTGACCCGGGATTGCCCCGCCTTCTGCCCCTTGGCAGCCGGGTGGAGGAGAAGCGTGATCCCAGCCCCCGGCGGGCGCAACTCGACGACCCGGTCACCCGCCCGGTGCACGGCCGTGTAACCGAAATGGCGGCCATAGAAGGCGGCAAGCGCATCCAGATCCTGCGCGTAAAGGATCAGACGGCCAAGCGGCGCGGTCACGTTGGGTTACGCCTTCTCCAGCTCGAACGTGTCGTGGAGCGCCTGGACGGCGAGCTCCATGTACTTCCGGTCGATCAGCACCGAGATCTTGATCTCGGACGTGGTGATGACCTTGATGTTCACGTTCTCGGCGGCAAGGGCTGCGAACATCCGGGCGGCGACGCCGACCTGGCTCCGCATCCCGATCCCCACGACCGAGATCTTGGCCACGTCGGTGTCGGTGACCAGTTCGCTGAAGGCAAACGCCCCGCCTGCCACGGCAGCCTCGATCGCCACGCGGGCGCGGTCGACCTGGTTGGTGGGCAGGCTGAAGGTCATGTCGGTATAGGCGCGGGTCGCGGCGGGGGTCGCAAGTTCGGAGATGTTCTGCACGATCATGTCGACGTTCACCCCGGCATCGGCCAGCGTGCCGAAGATTGCCGCCGCCACGCCGGGTCGGTCCTCGACCTTCAGAAGCGTCATTTTCGCTTCATCGCGGCTGTAGGCCACGCCGGAGACCACTTTCGATTCCATGATGTCTTCCTCGTCGCAGACCAGGGTTCCTGAAGTATCGGTGACCTCCTCGAACGAGGAGACCACCCGCAGCCGCACCTTGTAGCGCATCGCCAGTTCGACCGACCGCGTTTGCAGCACCTTGGCCCCCAGCGAGGCAAGCTCCAGCATCTCTTCAAAGGCGATGCGGTCCAGCTTGCGCGCCTTCTTCGTAATACGCGGGTCGGTGGTGTAGACGCCATCGACATCGGTGTAGATATCGCAGCGTTCGGCGTTGAAGGCGGCGGCAAAGGCGACGGCGGTGGTGTCGCTGCCACCCCGGCCAAGGGTCGTGACCCGGCCTTCGGGGCTGACCCCCTGAAAGCCCGCGACCACGGCGACCTTGAACCCCTCGGCGAACTTGGCGTCGATATTCTCCCGCGGGATCGACACGAAGCGCGCGGCCCCATGCGCGCTGGTGGTGTTGATCGGCACCTGCCAGCCCTGCCAGGACCGCGCCGGCACGTCCATTTCCTGCAAGCGCAGCGCCATCAGGCCGGCGGTCACATTCTCACCGCTGGAGACGACGGCATCATATTCGCGGGCGTCATAGAGCTTTGAGGTAGCCTCGACCCAGCCGACCATCTCGTTCGTCCGGCCGGACATCGCACTGACGATGACGATCACGTCATAGCCGCGCGCAACCTCGGCCTTGACCTTCCGGGCAGCGTTTTCGATCCGCCCAAGGTCCGCGACCGAAGTGCCGCCGAATTTCATCACCAGAAGCGGCATCGCCTGTCCCTTGCGCCTCGCCGTGCCCTCATCGCCGGTGTCTTATGCGAAGGTGTAGGGGGCCGCAAGCAGATGCGGTCAAAGGCTGGTGGGGCCGGTGGTCTGCCCGGGGGCGTCGGGGTCTTCGGGAAACTCCTCCCGCACGAGGTCAAGGATCACCCGCCACCAGTCGAAGGTGTCGTCCAGGTTCTTCAACGACACCCCACCCCAGAGGTTCACATCCATGACAAGGTCCTGCGCCGCTGCGCCTACGCCAAGGCAGAAGGCAAGGATCAGGGCCAATGGGCGCAGGAAAAGCATGGGTGCCAGGGATCAAGGGGGAATGTTGGGCCAAGGATAGGTCAGGGCAGGTCAGCCGGAAAGCCTGCCTTGGGGGGCGGGTAGGGTGGGCAATGCTGCCCACCCAGGTTGCCATCAGGCGCCGATCACGCCGCCATCGTCGCGGCTGATGACCAAAGTTGCCGAACGCGGCACGCTGCCGTCATAGTCCGGAAAGCCCGAGCCGAAGTCATTGGCCGCGAACTCTTCCGCCGTCGCATGGCCGCCCGGGTGCTGGACGTTGACGAACATCGTCGTGCCATCGGGTGTCATCACCACGCCGGTGATCTCCTGCCCCCAGGGGCCGGTCAGGAAGCGGCGGATCTCGCCGGTTGCGGGGTCGGCGGCCAGCATCATGTTCATCCCGAACGGCTCCAGCGGGCCGTCCTGATCCGGGCCGATGTCACCCATGTCGGTCTGGATCCAGAGGCGGGAGTTCTGGTCGCACCAGATGCCGTCCGGGCAGGCAAAGGTGTTGTCGTCGCCCAACGTCTCACCCGCCGCGGTGAGAGAGTTGCGCGGGGTGCCCGCGATCACGAACAGGTTCCAGTCGAAACTGGTCTGCGTGTGATCCGCGCCTTGATAGCTCCAGCGGACGATCTGGCCGAAGTTGTTCTCGGCCCGGGGGTTGACCGCGTCGATCTGCGTCATGTCACGGCGGTTGTTGTTGGTGAGGGTGAAGTAGACCTCACCCGTCGCGAGATCGACCGTGCCCCATTCCGGGCGGTCCATCTTGGTCGCCCCCACCAGATCGGCGGCCGCGCGGGCGTTGACCAGGATGTCGGCAAGATCGACAAACCCCGCTTCGGGCGTCAGGCCGTTTTCACCCGGTTGAAGCGCCAGCCATGCGCCGGTGCCATCCTCGTTGAAGCGGGCGACGTAAAGCGTGCCGGTATCAAGGATCGAGCCGTCGGTGGTCGCCGGGTCGAAGGTGCCGGCAGAGACGAACTTGTAGATATACTCGAACCGGCTGTCGTCGCCGGAATAGCAGACCACGGGCTGACCCGCGACCGCCGGGGCGAAGACCACGCCTTCATGCGCAAAGCGGCCCAGATGGGTGCGCTTGACCGGGACGAAGGCCGGATCGTAGGGGTTGAACTCGACCATCCAGCCGAAGGTGTTCGGCTCGTTGCGGTAATCCTCGGTCGCACTCCCGCCGGTCGCGGCGGCGTTGAAGCGGATGAACTCATCCGCGCCGCCTGCCGCCTTTTCCCAGCCGTAGCGGGACTCTTTGTCCGACACGCCATAGCGGGCATGTTCGCGCGGCGGTTCGGCATCGGCATTGACGAAGTAACCGGCCCAGTTCTCCTCGGCCGTCATGTAGGTGTTCCAGGGCGTCACGCCATGCGCGCAGTTGTTGAGCGTGCCGCGCGTGCGCGTGCCGTCGGGGCTGAACTTCGTCACCAGATGCGCCGACCCGGCAGCGGGACCCGAGATCGCCATCTCGGTCAACCCGGTCACCCGGCGGTTCAGCGGATCGCCCTTGACCACGGTCCACTGACCATCGTCCCCCTTTTGGATGCGGGCCACGGTGCAGCCATGGGCGTTGATTTCTGCCAGCACCTCATCGTCGTCGCGCAGGCCTTCGGCGGTCATCGGGACCATGTCGCCGTCATAGGCCTGCCCGGCCAGCTTGGCGGCATGCAGGAAGCGCGGCTCGATGTATTCGTGGTTCACAACCAGAAGCCCGTCGGTCGAAGAGCCGTCGATCGGGAAGAAATGCATCCCGTCATGGTGGCTGCCGACCTGAACCGCCTGCGCCGCACCGGTCATGCCACCCGGGACATAGTCCGGCGCATCGGCGGTCAGGGGCGTGCCCCAGGGGGCCAGGACCTGCACCTTGTAGCCTTCGGGCACCACGACGGTGTCTTCCTTCGAAAGCGGTACCGCTGCAAAGCCGAGAAGGCCCGAAGTGGCGGTGGTCTGGGCAAGCGCCGCGCGCGAGGTGAGGCCCGCACCAAAGAGGCCGGTCGCAATCGCGGTCAACCCGCCGACCAAGACCCCCCGTCGCGAGGTGCGGGCTTCGATCACGTCATACATCGTCGGGTTGGCGGAGTGGTTTGAGGGCACCTCATCGCCATGTTCGTAAAACGGGGTCTGGCGGAAATCGGAATAGTCGCGCTCGTAATCCTTCATGCCGGGCTCCATCGGGTTGAGTGCTGGGACATGGGGCGCGCTGCCGCTGTTGGCACTCACCCCGGCGTAGAAGCCTGACCGATTCCGGAATCGTCCCGGTTGCAGCCGGTTGACGATTTTGTATCGGCTGGATGACGCGCCCCGCGCGCGCCCGAGATTTTCTGGCGAAAAATCTTCGGGTTGCCCTTGGTCTAAAGCGCGCGCCAGCCGATGTCGCGGCGGCAAAACCCTTCCGGCCAGTCGATCCGGTCAACCAGCGCATAGGCGGCATCCCGCGCCTCGGCCAGCGTTGCCGCCCGCGCGGTGACGTTCAGGACCCGGCCACCAGTGGCGGTGATCTGACCATCCTGCACAGCGGTTCCGGCGTGAAACACCATGTGGCGGCTGTCTTCGGGAAGGCCGTCAAGGCCGCGGATCACGCTTCCCCTTGGATAGGCGCCGGGGTAGCCACGGGCGGCCATGACCACGGTCAACGCATGATCGTCGGCCCAGTTCACCCGTGCCTCTGCCAGCCGCCCCTGGGCTGCGGCGAGCATCAGGTCCAGCGCCTGCGCGCCGAGCCGCAGCATGAGGACCTGCGCCTCCGGGTCGCCGAAGCGGGCGTTGTATTCGACCAGCCGGGCGCGGCCCTGTTCGATCATCAGCCCGGCATAAAGGACGCCCTGATAGGGGGTGCCGCGCCGGGCCATCTCCCGGATTGTGGGCAGCACGATCTCGTCCATCGCCTGGGCTTGGATGGCCTCGGTCAGGACCGGGGCCGGGGAATAGGCCCCCATGCCGCCGGTATTGGGGCCAAGGTCGCCATCGAACGCGCGCTTGTGGTCCTGCGCGGTCCCTAGGGCCAAGGCGGTGACCCCGTCGGTCAGGATGAAGAAGCTGGCCTCTTCGCCCGCCATGAACTCTTCTATCACCACCTCGGCCCCCGCTGCGCCGAAGGAGCCGGCGAACATGTCATCGACGGCGGCAAGCGCCTCGGCCTTAGTCATCGCGACGACCACGCCTTTCCCGGCGGCCAGACCATCGGCCTTGATGACGATGGGGGCACCTTTGGCCGCGACATGGGCGTGGGCGGCGGCGGGATCGGTGAACCGGGCATAGCCTGCCGTGGGGGCGTGGCAGGCGTCGCAAATCTCCTTGGTGAAGGCCTTCGACGCCTCCAGCCGCGCCGCTGCCGCCGAGGGGCCGAAGGTCAGAAGCCCCGCCGCCCGGCAAGCGTCCGCCACCCCGGCGGCCAAGGGAGCTTCGGGACCGATGATGACGAAGTCGATGGTGTTCTCCGCGCAGAAGGTCACCACCACCCCGCCGTCCAGAATGTCGATATCGGCGCATTCCGCCAGCATCGCGATTCCCGCATTGCCGGGTGCCACGATCAGCCGGTCGGTCCTTGGGTTCTGCTTCACCGCCCAGGCGAGGGCATGCTCCCGGCCACCGGAACCGAGGATCAGGATGTTCATCGAAATGCCCCGCTATAGTTGCGCGGGTCTTAGGAGGAGCAGAGTTTGCAGGCAAGCGACTTGTCGGCTTTGCGCCCTGGCGTTGTTGCGTCGAAAGGCTCATTGCGGCACAAAGCAGGGATGGACCTGATCGACGACAGCCCTAGCCCCACCCCCCCCGGCAACCAGCCCGAATACACCGTGTCGGAGCTTTCCGGCGCGGTGAAGCGGGTGATCGAGGGCGAGTTCGGCCTTGTTCGCGTCCGGGGAGAGGTCGGTCGGGTGTCGCGGCCAGCCTCCGGCCATCTCTATTTCGACCTGAAGGATGATCGGTCGGTCATTGCGGCGATCAGCTGGAAAGGGCAGGTCGGTCGCATGCAGGTCCGCCCGGAAGAGGGGATGGAGGTCGTGGCCACCGGCCGGATGACCACCTTTCCCGGCCAGTCTAAGTATCAGCTGATCGTCGATGACGTGGCCCCGGCGGGGGCCGGTGCCCTGATGGCGATGCTGGAAAAGCGCAAGGCGGCGCTGGCGGCGGAAGGGTTGTTCGAGGCCGCGCGAAAGCGGCGGGTGCCGTATCTGCCGACGGTCATCGGGGTCATCACCTCGCCTTCCGGTGCGGTGATCCGCGACATCCTGCACCGGCTGCGCGACCGGTTTCCGCGCCATGTCCTGATCTGGCCGGTGGCGGTGCAGGGGCAGGACTGTGCTGCGCAGGTGGCGGCGGCGATCCGGGGTTTCAACGCCATCCAGCCGGGCGGGCCCATCCCGCGCCCCGACGTGCTGATCGTGGCGCGCGGCGGCGGGTCGCTGGAGGACCTTTGGGGCTTCAACGAGGAAATCGTCGTCCGCGCGGCGGCGGCAAGCGACATCCCCCTGATCTCGGCCGTGGGGCATGAGACGGACACCACGCTGATCGACCATGCCGCCGACCTCCGCGCGCCCACCCCCACGGCAGCGGCAGAGCTTGCGGTGCCGGTCCGGCTGGAGCTTCTGGCCACGCTCGATGGTCTTGGCGCGCGGCTGACGCGGGGGATGGTGCAGGGCTTGACCGGACGGGCGCAGCGGCTCCGCGATCTCGGTCGGGCGCTTCCCCGGATCGAGACGCTGCTGGCCTCGCCCCGGCAACGGCTGGATGCGGTATCCGGGCGGCTCGTCGCGGCGCTGGGGCTGGCGGTGGCGCGGAAGCGCGGCGGGTTCGACCGGGTGGCGGGGCGGATGCAGCCGGGCGCCCTGCGCGCGCTGGTGGTCCGGCAGCGCGATCTATTGACCGCCTGCGACACGCGGATGCTGCGGGCGGTGACGGTCCGGCAAGAGCGGCGGGGCGAGCGGTTGACCCTGCTGGCTGCGCGGCTGGCCCCGGCGCTGGACCGCCTTGTCACCGATGCCGCGCGCCGGACGGCTGAGGGGCGCACGCGGCTTCTGGCCTTGTCCGGGCGGCTGGACACGGCCCCGCAGGCGCGCCTGACCCGGCTTGCCGACCGGTTGGAGGCCTTGGACCGCACGCGCCAGACCCTCGGCTACACCCAGACCCTGCAGCGCGGCTATGCCGTGGTGCGGGGCGACGGGGCGGTGGTGACCGGCAAGGCCGCGGCCGAGCGGGCAGCGGTGCTGGAGGTCGAGTTCCGGGATGGCCGCCTGACGCTTGGCCCGCGTCCGAGGCGGGGGAAGGCTGAGGGTGGCGCGGGCAGTCAGGGCAGCCTCTTCTGATCAAAATCCTTCGAAGGATTTTGCAAATCTTTTCGAAAAGATTTGGTCTCACACCCCGAGAAAGCCGTCGCAGGTGACCACGTCTTCCGACGGGTATAGCGTGATCGGCTCTGTCCCGGGATCACCCTCCAGATAGGCCGTCATCCAGCCGCCCTGGTCATGATAGGTCCAGCAGAACGGCAGCGGCTCGCCGATGTAATCAAAACAGATCATCGCACCCTCTGCACGCCAGCGCCCCTCCAGACAGCGGTCGGCATCGCGCCAGATCGCGCGGCGGCCGGGCAGGAAGGTTTCCACCCCGTAGCGTCCGGTCTGGTCATGGGTGTCAAACGTCTTGCCCTCGACCAGTCGCTCGAAAGCTTCGGCGGAAAGCGCGGGTGCTTCGGCAAGCGCCACCAAGGGCAGACCAGCGAACAGGATCGCAAGGGTTGCCGCTTTCATACGCCCACCTCGGGGCCGAAGCAGGCCATCGGTTCGGTCGCATCCTCGATCACGACAAAGGCGCTGTCGCCGACCGTGCTGACCAATGCGGCATTCAGGCCTGTCGCGGTCTCGGTCATCTCCCAGCAGATCGGGTCGGGGCGGTCTTCGTAGGCAAAGCAGATCGCCGTGCCTTCGGCGTACCAGACGCCTTCGACACAGGTGTCGCCAAGGAGCGTCCAGCGCACCCGGCGGCCCGGGAGGTACTGTTCCACCCCGTAGACCTGGCCGAATTCCGACCAGGTCATGCTGCGGCCTTCGGTCAGGGCGTCGAACCGTTCGGCGCCTATCGGGGTTTCGGCCGCGAGCGGGGCTGCCGCAAGGCCAAGCACACAGGCAAGGACCAGCCGCATGCCTACACCCCGACGGCCGGTGAGCAGTCCATCGGAGCGTCATCCGCCGTCACCGTATAGACAGGGCTCTTTGCGCCGGCATTCAGGGGCTTGGCGGTCACCACGCCGGCGTCGTGCCAGAAGAGCCAGCAATGCGTGCCCTCATAAGCGGCATAGATGAAACAGACCGCGTCCCCGTCGCCAAACCAGGAGCCCTCGATGCAGGGGCCGCCGATATCCGCATCCAGGGTCTGGCGGTTTGGCAGATGCTGCTCGCTGCCGATCACCACGCCATCGACAGCATAGACCAGCGTCTTGCCGGTGGACCAGGCCTCGAACTCGGCGACCGTCATCAGGGTTTCCGCCCCGGCGGGTGCGGCGGTCAGGCAAAGGGCCAGAAGGGCGGCACGCATCGTCAGACCCCCACGTCCGGGCCGGGGCAGGACAGCGGCTTGGTCGAACGGTCGACCTCGCGCAGTTCGGCCCCCGGCTGGGCGAAGTCCGACAGCGCCACCAGCGCCCCGCCCTCCAGCCGGAAGGTGAAGCAATGCGAGGTCGGGTCATCCTCGTAGACAAAGCAGATCCGGTCGTCCTTCTGGAACCAGACCCCGTATTGGCAAAGGTTTTCCGCCACGCTCCACCGGACCTGACGGCCGGGGAGGTATTCCTCGATCCCGAAGATCGAGCCGTATTGTTCATAGGTGATGGTATTGCCGGTCACCTGCGCCTCGAACGCGGCGGCGGACAGGGGGGTCTCGGCCCCGGCGGGCAGGGCTGCGAGCGTGAGGGTGGCGAACACCAGTTTGCGCATGGCGCTACACCCCGACATCGGGACCGGCGCAGGGCAAAGGCCCGCCATCGCGTGAGGATTCAAGGATCTCCCAGCCGCCACCTTCGCCCATGTAGCGCCCCCTGATCTTGCCCGCATCGAGGAAATAGAGCCAGCAGGCCGGGGTCGGGTCGTTTTCATAGATGAAGCAGATCTGTTCGCCTTTTTCGTACCACTCACCATAGATGCAGAGGTCGCCGTCGAACGCCCAGCGGACCGAACGGCCGGGCAAATATTCCTCGGTGCCGAAGATACCGCCGCCGTAGTCGTAAGTAATCGTCTCGCCCGTGGTGTTGGCATCGAACTCGGCCCCGGTCATCGGGCGTTCGGCCAGGGCCGGGCTGGCGGCAAGGGTCAGCGCAAGAAAGAGGCGATGCATCGGACGCTCCGGTCAGAAGGTTTCGCCAGACAGTGCCAGACGCAACGGCGAAACGCCAGTCAAGGAGCCGTGTCTTGCGCAAGCGGTCCAGCGGGTCGCCAGCGCAGAAGATGGGGCCGAATCGCCCGACGCCAGAGGGTGGGGCTTAGCGCCATCGCGCAGGCAAGGGGCATCGGCCAGGGCAGGCGCGGGGCCACATCCGGCGCTGGCAGGCGCAGCGCGGGGAAAGGCCTGCCCGGCATCACATGGTGATCGGAATGGCGCGGCGCGTTCAGCATCATCGCCGAGGTGAACCAATGCGCGGTGTTCCAGCTGTGCTCGGGCCCGACGGGTGCCGCCCGACCGTCAGGCTGGCGGGCGCGGGTCAGGCCGTAGTGCTGGACATAGTCGGACAGAAGGATCTGGCTTTGGACATG
>NCDS01000122.1:0-2329 GCA_002280315.1 Rhodobacterales bacterium 32-66-7
GCGGCATCATAGGCCCTTGCGACGAAAGAGGCTTTCACATCCATTCTAGATCTCCTCTATCGGCGCAGAAGGTCGAACAGACCTTGCGTCATCTGCCGCGTCTGATCGAACATGCGCAGGTTCGCCTCGTAGCTGCGCTGCGCTTCGCGCGCGTCAGCGATTTCGATCACCAGATCGACATTCGAGCCGTCGTAGTAACCGGTTTCATCGGCCAGGGGATGGCCGGGGTCGTAGATTTTCACCAGGGGGCTCTGGTCCAGCCGCACCTGCCCCGGTTCGACCAGACCGGTGTCCATCGCCTGGTCAAAGCTCATCACCTTGCGGCGGTAGCCGGGGGTATCGGCGTTGGCGATGTTTTCGGACACATGCCGCAGCCGCATCGCCTGCGTTTCCATTCCGGAAGCGGCGAAGGCCAGCGAAGAGAGAAGATCGTTGCCCATATCCCCCCCTACCGCGACCGGCCAAGGCTGGCCCGGATCACGTCCGAGGTCGCCCGATAGACCGCCAGCGCCATTTCATGACTTTGCCGCACCTCGACCGATTTCACCATCTCACCCTCAAGCGAGACGGTGTTGCCGTTCGGAGCTTCACGCCCCGGGGCGGTCTGGGGTTGCATCGGTGTTTCCGACCCGCCACCGCCAAGATGGCCGGGCCGGGTCGTGCGCATCGCCCCTTCGTCGTCGAACACCTTGGCGAAGGGCGGCAGGTCCTGCGCCTTGTAGCCCGGCGTGTCCGCATTGGCGATATTGCGGGCAATCACGCCCATACGTGCCCCGGAATGCGCGGCCAGGGCCTGTGCCATCCGGGTAAGTTCCAGCTTTTCAAACATCGGGGCTTCTCCCTCGACCAACTTCACCAAGGCTTAAGAGTGATTCCTTTAGAAACGGTGTAGAGCGAACAAAGGGAGAATCCCGTGACTGCTGGGCTGTTCGACGGTCTTCTGGCCGAGATCGCGGCGACCCCCGTGCTACGGCGTGTCGGGCGCGTGGTGGAAACCCGGCGCGGGCTGGTCGATGTGGCGGGGCTGGACGGTGCGACGTTGGGCGACCGGGTCACCATCCTTAGCCGCGACGGCGCCGCAGGGGGGGAGGTGTTGCGGCTTTTCCCCGACCGCGCCTCGATCCTGCCCGATGCGTCGGGCGACGGCATGGCGATTGGCGACCGGGTGGAGCTTCTGGGCAAGGCGGAGGTTGCGCCCGATGCGGGATGGATCGGCCGGATCGTCGACGCGATGGGCCAGCCTTTGGATGGACGGCCCCTTTTGCGCGGTTCGAAGGCAAGCCCCCTGCGCGCCGCGGCCCCCCCTGCCGCCAGCAGGCGACGGCTTGGCGCGCGGCTGGAGACCGGGGTTGCGGTCTTTGATACGCTGCTGCCCCTGGTTCAGGGCCAGCGCATCGGCCTCTTTGCCGGGTCGGGGGTGGGGAAATCCTCGCTCCTCGCCCGGTTCGCGCGGGGGGTTGCGGCGGATCTGGTGGTGATCGCGCTTGTCGGCGAACGCGGCCGTGAACTGCGGGAATTTACCGAACGCGTCCTTGGCCCCGCCGGCATGGCGCGCAGCATCGTCGTCACCGCGACCTCGGACCAGTCCCCGCTGATGCGCCGGATGTGCGCCTATACCGCAATGGCGGTGGCGGAGCATTTCCGGGATCAGGGCCTTCACGTGCTGCTTCTGGTCGACTCCGTCACCCGCTTTGCCGAAGCGCACCGCGAGATTGCGCTTGCAGGCGGCGAGGAGGCGAGCTTGCGGGGCTACCCCCCGTCGCTAAGCCAGGCGATCATGGGACTGGCCGAACGCGCCGGGCCAGGGCCTGAGGGGGCGGGGGATATCACGGCGGTGTTTTCGGTGCTGGTCGCGGGGTCGGACATGGACGAACCGGTGGCCGATATCCTGCGCGGGGTGCTGGACGGGCATGTCGTCCTGGACCGCAAGATTGCCGAGAGGGGGCGCTTTCCGGCGATCGACCTGTTGCGCTCCGTCTCGCGCGCCTTGCCTGACGCGGCGGATGAGGGAGAGAACGCGATGATCACCGACGCCCGCCGCCTGCTGGGCGCCTATGACCGGGCGGAACTGATGATCCAGGCCGGGCTTTATGCCGCCGGGACCGATCCGGTCATCGACCGGGCGATCCGGCACTGGCCGCTTCTGGATGCCTTCCTGGCCGAACCCGCGCCCGCCGATGGCGTCGCGGGCAGCTTTGCACGGCTAAGGGCCTGTCTGGCGGACCAAGGCCCGCCAGCAAGATTGCGACCCTAAGTTGGGCCTAGATCGCCGACTTGATCCAGGTTTCCAGCGCGGCTTTCGGGGCGGCACCGACCTTGTTCGACACGA
>NCDS01000122.1:2373-9102 GCA_002280315.1 Rhodobacterales bacterium 32-66-7
TGACCGTCCTTGAACATGAACAGGGCCGGGATGCCGCGCACGCCAAGCATCGCGGGGCTTTCCGGGTTGTCGTCGACGTTGACCTTCACGATCTTGACCTTGCCCGCATATTGGGTGGCAAGCTCTTCCAGCGCCGGGCCGATCTGGCGGCAGGGGCCACACCATTCGGCCCAGAAGTCCACCACGACGGGGACCGTCGACTGGCGCACCTCGGCATCAAAGGTTGCGTCCGAAACGGCGACAGTTGCTGCGCCCATGATCCAGTCTCCTTGGATGAAATCAGACCCTGAAGCTATGAACCGGGGCAGCCCGCGTCAAGGGATCGTGGCACGGGGGATCGTGGCCCGCGATAGCGCCCCCCTCACGATACCGGGAGGGAGTGACATGAACCAAGGCGCCCGGGTCCAGAGCACCGCCGTCTCGATCCGCCGGTCCGGATAGATCTGCCCCAGCACCTGCGCATAGGCCCCAAGCTGGCGGAGGATGCCCTCGGGCACCGACGCGGGGTCGGGCGGGATCACCGCGTTCGACTTGTAATCGACGATCAGCACCCGGTCCGGGGTCACGATCAGCCGGTCGATCGAGCCGGTCACCGGGCGGTCCTGCCAAAGACCGGTCACCGCAACCTCGGCCAGCGTTCCGGGCGCGAACAGAAAGCCCAGCGCGGGGTCGTCAAGCACCGCCCGCGCTTCGGCCAGCACGTCTGCCGCAAGGACAGGGTCAGGGATCAGCGCCGCCGCCTGCCCCTGCCAGTCAGCGCGGTCCAAGCTCGGCAACCGCTCCAGCAGCAGATGCAGCGCCGTGCCCCGCGCCCTGACCGCCGCGTCGGGGCTGGGCGGTTCCCCGGGCAAGGACTTGGCCCCGCCAAGGTCCGAAGGCGACAAAGCGACAACCTCGCGTGGCAGCAAGGGCGCGGGCCGGAACGTCCAATCCGGCAGACTGCGCGTGACGGCGGCGGCGGTGACCCGGTCCACGGGCAAGGGCCAGTCGCCCCAGGAATGGCGCAGGATATCGCCTGGCAACGTCACTGCCTTGGCGCGTTCCACCCCGGCGCGGATCAGGTTGTACCAGCAGTCGTCTTGCGTCACCTTGCCTTGCGCCACCACGATCAGCCAGCACCGCGCCCGGGTCATCGCGACATACATCAGCCGCAACCGCTCTGCCGCCGCACGCGCTTGCCGCAGGGCCTGTTCCGACGCGACCAGGCCGGGGCTCATGTCCTTGGCCCCCTTCCAGACCGCAACGCCATCGGGCAGGCAGAAGTAGTCGTCCTGTTCGGTCACCTTGCGGTCGGCGGTGTCGGGCAGGATCACCACCTCGGCCTCCAGACCCTTCGCGCCATGCACGGTCATCACCCGGATGCGGTGGCCTTCGCTGTCAAGCTGGCGCTTCACCTCCAGATCGTCGGTCTCCATCCACACAAGGAACCCGGTCAGGCTTGGCACCTCTGCCGTCTCATAGGTCAGGGCCTGCGACAGCAGCTCGTCAATCCCGTCCTCCGCCTCGGGTCCGAGCCGCGCCAGCAGCTTGCGCCGCCCGTCGTGACGATGGAGCACACGTTCGATCAGGTCATAGGGGCGCAGGAAGTCGGCCTCGCGCCGCAGGTCATTGAGGAAGGCAACCGTTTCGGGATGGGTCGGGTCGTCGCGCAACGCCTCCCACAGATAGCCGCGGCGGGGTTGGGCGAGGTGGTAAAGCGCGTCCTCGCTCCAGCCACAAAGGGGCGAGCGCAGGACCGATGCCAAGGCAAGATCATCCTCGGGCGTGTCGAGAAACGCGAGCAACGCCGACAGGTCCCTGACCGCCATCTCGCCCCCCAGCTTCAGCCGGTCCGCCCCGGCAATCGGCAGGTCCAGCGCCTTGCAGGCCCGGATGATCTCGTGAAACAGGGTTGAGCGCCTTTGCACCAGGATGAGGAAATCGCCGTAGTGGAGCGGACGTGCAGTTGGTCCGCCACCCTTTGACACCTGCGGGATCTGCTCGCCCTTGGTCACCAGATCCTTGATCTGCAAGGCGATCTGCTTGGCCAACCGCACCTCGGCATCTTCGGGGTGGGTCTGGTCCAGCGTCTGATACCAGGGCCCCGGTTCGGGCGGCTCGCTTTTCTCGACCACTGGCCAGACATCGACCCGCCCCGCCAGACCGTCGTTGAAGGCGACATGGCTGCTTTCGCCGCCGATTGCCGCGCGCTCAGCCTCGGTGAAAGTCTGGTCCACCACCGTCAGGATCGCGAGGGAGGAGCGGAACGAATGCTCCAGCGACAGTTCCGCCAGCCCCGCCCCGCCCGCCAGCCGGTCGCGGAACAAAAGCCGCTTTTCATCAAACGCCGCGACATCGGCCCCCTGGAACGAATAGATCGATTGCTTCTTGTCGCCGACCACAAACAGCGTCCGGGGCCGGTTCACCGCCCCTTGACCCGAGGTCAGCTCTGCCGCCAGGCTTTCGATCAACTCCCACTGGTCAGGGCTGGTATCCTGCGCCTCATCCACCAGAATATGATCGATCCCGCCATCCAGCCGGAACAGCACCCAGGCGGCAAGCGCCGGATCGGTCAGCAGCGCCCGCGCCCGTTCGATCAGGTCGTCAAAGTCCAAAAGCCCCCGCGCCGCTTTGCGCGCCGCATAGATCGGCAGGAAAGCGGTGGCGAAGTCCCGCAGGACAAGCGCCTTTTCGGCGGCAACGAGGGCAAGGCGATGGGCGCGCGCGCCCTCGACCCGCCGCATCAGGGCCTGCAGCGGATCGAGGAGAGCGCCAAGCCGCGCCCGTGTCGCCTTGGTCGGGAAGTCGTCGATCTTGGCGGTGAAGCTGCGCTCACTCTTCACGGCGCCGAACAGGCAGATGTCCTCAAGCACCTCAAGACAGGCGAGATCGGGGGCGCTGCAATCCAGACGGGCAAGCCGGGTGGCTGCCTTGACATCGGTCGTGGTCCCGCCTGCGACCACATCCAGAACCTGGGGCAGCCAGCGGCCTTCATCGCCCAGAAACACGGCGGCCAGCAGGTCAGCCGCCGCAAAGCCCGGCGGCAGGCCGAACGACCCCCAGAGTTCCGCCGCGGTCTTCGGGCGCGCAAAGACCGCGCGGTCGCGGGCGATGCGGTCGACGAGCTTCGCGAAATCCTCGCCGCCATGCACCTTGGTCAGGCGGCGGACGGCGGCGGGGGCCAGACGGTCGGCCATCTCCTCCACGATCTCGGCGCGCATCAGCCGGGCGGAGCGGTCGTCCATCTCGGCAAACCCCGGCGGCACCCCGGCCTCCAACGGAAAGCGGCGCAGGATGCTGGCGCAAAAGCTGTGGATGGTCTGGATGCGAAGGCCGCCCGGCGTCTCGATCGCGCGGGCAAAGAGCTGGCGGGCGCGGGCGAGGCGGGGGTCGGAAAGCTCCGTCTCGCCCAGGTCCAGAAGGTCACGGCGGAGGTCGTCATCCGGTTTCATCGCCCAGGTGCCAAGGCGGCGAAACAGGCGGTTCTGCATCTCGGTCGCGGCGGCCTTGGTGTAGGTCAGGCACAGGATGTGCTGCGGCTCCACCCCACCCAAAAGGAGCCGCGCCACCCGGTCGGTCAACACGCGAGTCTTGCCCGACCCGGCATTGGCCAAGAGCCAGGTGTTGCGCCCCGGATCGGCGGCGGTCTGCTGGCGCAGGCTTGCGGCGGTGATCGTCATGCTTTGCCTTCCGCCACGCTGGTCATGTCCCATTCGCCAAACCGCGACAGGTGGTCATAGTCCGACACATCGGTCTGCTTTTCCATCGCGCGGCGGGCGGTATAGCCTTGGTCGGCCTTGGCAAAACTGGCGATCAGCTGGGTGAATTCCTCCCAGATGTCGTCGATCTCACCCCCGACCAGCGTGGTCTGGGAAAGCTTCAATTCAGCCTTCAGCCCGACGAACACCAGTTCGGCGACCTCGGTCGGGCCAAGCTCGGCAAAGCCGCCCCGCTCGGCCATCGCGGCGAGAAGGTAAAGCTGCTTGTCGAAATGCTTTTGCTGCTTGGCCGAAGGCGGCGCGCCGGTCTTGTAGTCGATCAGCATCAACCGCCCATCGGCCAGAAGGTCGATCCGGTCGGGCTTGCCGGTCAGCGTGAAATCAAGCCCTGGCAGGGTAACCGCCCCCTTCGCCTCGATCAGCACCGGGTGGCCGCCGGTATTGGCGGAGAATGCGAGGAAAGCCGCTGCCGCCTTCTCGATCCGCGCGCGCCAGATCGCCCGGGCAAGGGGCCAGGCCACCCGGTCCGCCAGCACCTGATCGGTGATCGCAAGAAGCGCGTCCTGCCCACCGCCCTCGCGGACGAACCGTTCCAGAATCTCGTGCAGCACCGTGCCGCGCAGCCGGGGGTCAGCCTCGGGGCGGAGGGGGTCAAGCGGACGCAGGCGCAGGATGTGGCGGGCATGGATCGCATAGGGGTCGCGGATCAGGGTCTTGATCTCGGTCACCGAAAGCCGTTTCGGCCGCACCCCGACCGGCGGGCGGGGAGAGGGGCGCGGGGCCGGCGGCACAGGCGCAACCGGCGTGTCGAAGGCCACCGCCCGGTCCAGCCAGACCTGGCCCCGGCTGCGCATCAGCGCCAATGCCTGCGGCCCCTGCCGATCCGGCACCCCCTCCATCAGGTTGACCAGCCGGTTCACCCAGCGTGAGGGTACGGTTTCCGCCTCGGCCCCCCGCAGCGCGCGCGACAGGACGACCCGGGGCGCCGCCACCGCCTGCTGGTAATCATGCGCCGAAAGGCCAACCTTCCGGTCCGGCAGCAACAGCCCCGCTGCCTTGCGCATCGCGCGGTTCAGCCAGGGGTCCGGCGGCGGCTGCGCGGGCCAGGTGCCGTCGTTCAACCCGCCAAGGATCACCAGATCCGCACCCTGCACCCGCGCCTCTAGCGTGCCCCAGATCATGATCTGGGGATGAACGGTTTCCGTCTCGCGCACCTCATGGCGCTGCAGGACGGCGCGGAAGAGGTTCTGATAGTCGCCGGGGGTCAGGCTGCCGGCCACCCCCGCCTCGGCCTGCAATTCGGTCACCGCCTCCAGCGCCTTCGCCCCGGCCTCCTTGTCCCAAAGCCCGCCGTTGCCGCTGTCGGCAAAGCCGCGCGCGAGGCGGGTGGTCAGGTCAAGGTGCAGGGCGACGAGGTCGGTCAAGGGCATCGGGCCCAGCGCCTCATGCCCGCACAGGGTCTGGCCAAGGAGCGCGGCCCAAGCCTCGGCCCCCTCGCGACCCGACGCGGTGGCCCAGGCGGCAAGGCTTTCGGCGGTCGGAAAGGCCGGGCCGTTCCGGCGGGCGGAAAGCTCATACTCCCGGGTCAGGATCAGGTGCTGGCCGCGTCCGTATGCCCCGCCTTGCCCGGTAAAGACCAACGGATGCTTCAGCAAGGCCAGCGCCGCATCGATGGTCAACCGCTGCCCGAACAGCCCCGCCACCTGCCGCAACAGCCGCCCCGGCGCCGACAGCGCCAAGGGTCGCCCGGCAGAGTCGTCCGGCCCGATCCCCCAGCGGTCCAGCGCCGCCGTCACCCGCCGCGTCAGGTTCCGGTCGGGGGTCACCAGCGCCGCCCGCTGCCCGGTCTCTGCCGCCTCGCGCAGGATCAAGGCAACTGCCAAAGCCTCGGCCCGCTCACTTGGGGCCTCGATCAGGGTCATCGCCTCGGTTGCCTGAACCAGATCGGGCAAGAGCGGCCCCTCGGCCAGCCATTGGTCGGTGATCGGCGCGGGCCGGAGGGAGAGAGAGATCAGCCGGTTCCGCCCCGGTGCGGCAGGCTGGGCGTCCGTCCAGGGCTTCACCGCCGCGGGGCCGGTCCCCAACCCCTCCATCACCTTGCGAAAGCGGTATTGCGGGTGATCTTCGGCAGTCAGCGCGTCGGACATGCTGGTCCAGACCGCTTCGGGCTGGTCGAAGTCGAACCCGGGCAGCACCACCGCCCCCTGCGGCAACCGCGCCACCGCCTGCATCAAAAGCGCCGTCGTCCCGCGTGAGCCGGTCGACCCCGCCAGGATCACCGGACCCGGCGGCGGTACAGTCTGCCACCCCTGCGCCAGCGCCAGAACAGCCAAGCGAAGCCGCGCTTCGGCATCCGGGGCATCCCCAGCCATGAGGTTGGTAACGATCCCCAGGAAGGCCTGCGTCCGCGCCCAGTGTGCCGAGTGGTTGGCAACATCCAGATCGGCGATCCGGGCAGGCGCCACCCCTTCACCAGCCATCTCCTCGGTCAGGGTCGCGAGGCTGTCGGCCAGGTCATAAAGCGCCGTTCGCGGGAAATCGGTGGTGCCGGTGGCCAAAAGCTTGTCCAGAAGCACCGAAAGCTCCAGCCGCCGCTTCAGGGGCGACACCGCTGGCGGAAGGGTCAACTGGCCCAAAGCGGCAACTTCGGTCACCAGCATCAGGCGCGGCAGGACGCCCGGACCCCGCGCCTGAAAGCAGGCCTGCACCCGCCGCCGCATCCGCTCGGTGTTGACGATCAGCGTGACGCGCGCCATCGCCTCGGGCGGTTGGCCTTGCATGCGGGCAACAAGGCCTGCCACAAGTTCCGCCGGGAAATCAACGCCGGGGGGCAAGGCAAAGAGGTTGGGATCACTCATCCGCCGCAGCCTGCAACAAGGCTTCGGCTGCGGCAATCCCCTCTGGCAAGCCCACATCGCACCATCCGCCAGCATGGATAATGCCGTAAGCCGTCCCCGCCGCGATCATCTGGTCCCAGACCCGGTTCAGCGAGAAGGCGCGGTCGGGATAGGCCGCGACGCGCGCCGGATCG
>NCDS01000123.1 GCA_002280315.1 Rhodobacterales bacterium 32-66-7
GTGGCCACCGGGACGCAGTGCTAAAGTTTTGAATGTGTTGATCCGAAACGGCTGGCTGCTTCCGGCGATGTTTCCTAGCGTATCGCGGACACGTCGTACCCGACATACCACCCGATGGAGATTTCCCCACATGCGCCCTGGACGTCTGAAAACCCTCGTACTCTGCATCGCCGGCCTGGCAGGCACGGCTCAGGCCGAGGGGTTGACCTTCAAGGCCGAAGGCGGGTTGGGCTTTGTCGGCCGCGATGACATCGGCATCTACTCGATCGTCCGGCAGGCCCCCGACACCGCCACGTCGCAATTTGAAGATTACGGCAGCCTCACCGGTGGCCCGACCTCGCTCAGCTTCCGGGGGGAGGCGAACTGGGCCTTCGATCTTGGCAACGGCAGCAAGGTCCGCGTGGGCGGCATCCTGTCCGGGCTTGACGGGTCGTCAAGTGAGGTTTCGCCGATCTACTATCTGGTCGCCGCTCAACCGGGCGGTCCCGGCGACGAGCCTATCCTGGGGCAGATCCGGGTCTGCGCCTTTCCAGACCCCTGCGCCACGTTCGACGGCAAGATCGACCGGTCCTACACCGAACTCATGCCCGAGGTGATGGTCGGTCGCAATGGCGCAGATGGATCGACCTCATGGTTCGGCTTGCAAGGCTTCTCCGGCCGGTTGGACGAAGCCACCTCGAACCGGGCCTTTCGCCTGGCACCGGCGTCGGCCCCGTTCGATACCACGACCACGACCGACCTTGACGCCGACGTCACCGGTTTCATGCTTGCGTTTCAGCATGAGCGGACGTTGAAATCCGGACTCGAGCTCTTTGTCGGGGCCGGGCTTGGCCGGTACGAGTTCGACACCACTGGCACCACCACCGACACGGACACGCCCGCCAATGCCAAGACGGTCAGCGGCACGGTCGACGGCACCCGCGCGCAGTTCGCCATCGGTCTGGAAAAACCGATGGGCAAGGGGTTGACCCTGGGGGCGATGATCCGGGCGGACTACTGGACCGACCAGCCGCGCATCCAGGCCGATTGGAGTACGCCGCCCTGCTCTCCCACCCTTTGTGCACCGCCGGGGGCGACCGGCAACTTCACGCTGAACTCAGCCGATCAGTTGTCGATCTCCGTCGGCGTGTCGTTGACCCTGCGGATGTAACCCCTAGGCCAGCGCAAGGGCCTGCGTCAGATCGGCGATCAGGTCGCTGGCATCCTCCAGCCCCAGGGACAGGCGGATCAGGCCGGGGGTGATGCCAAGCATGTCCTTGGTCGGTTGCGCCAGACGCTGGTGCGTCGTGGTGGCGGGATGGGTGGCGATGGTCTTGGCATCGCCCAGGTTGTTCGAGATCTTGGCGATCTTGAGGGCATTCATGAAGCGGAACGCCGCCTCCTTGCCGCCCTTGACCTCGAACGACACGAGGGTTCCCCCCGACCCCATCTGCGCCATCGCCAGCGCATGCTGCCGGTGGCTGGGCAGGCCGGGGTAGATCACCCGGGCCACCTTCGGCGCGGCCTCCAGCGCCACGGCAACCTCATGCGCAGTATCGGCCATCGCCCGGCACCGCAGGTCCAGCGTCGCCATGCCGTTGAGATGCATCCAGGCGGTAAAGGGACTCATCGAGCCGCCGGTGTGCTTCATGAAGGGTTCCAGCACCTTCCGGATCCAGTCACGGCTGGCGCAGACCACGCCGCCCAAGGCACGACCCTGGCCGTCGATATGCTTGGTGGTGGAGTAGACCACGACATCCGCCCCCTGCTCAACCGCGCGAGAGAAGATCGGGGTGGCAAAGACGTTGTCGCACATCACCAGCGCCCCGGCGGCATGGGCAATCTGGCTGACGGCACGGATATCGACGAGTTCCAGCGTCGGGTTCGACATCGCCTCGAAGAACACCGCCTTGGTGCCGGGCGTGACCGCCGCGCGCCAGGCACCAAGATCGGCGCCGTCGACGAAGCTGACCTTGACGCCGAAGCGCTGCAAAACCTCTTCCAGCACATAAAGACACGAGCCGAAGAGCGCGCGGGCGCTGACCACATGATCCCCCGCCCGCAGCATCGACATCAGCGCACCGCTGACCGCCGCCATGCCCGAGGCGGTGGCAAAAGCGTCCTCTGTCCCTTCAAGGCTCGCGATCCGCTCTTCGAACATCCGGGTGGTGGGGTTGCCGTAGCGGGCATAGATGAACTCATCCGGGCCGGCCTGGACGAACCGCGCCTCGGCATCCTCGGCCGTCGGGTAGACGAAGCCCTGGGTAAGGAAGATCGCCTCGGCCATCTCGCCATACTGGCTGCGGCGGCTGCCGTCGTGGACCAGCCTGGTCCTGGTCTTCCAGTCGTTCGTCATCGCTGCCCCCCCGGCCCTTGCGAACCGGTCAATAAAAAGCCCCGGCCAACCGAAGGTGCCGGGGCAACTGCCCTTCACCTCTTTAGCGGTTTGTTTAACGTGGCCCGCAATCCGGTAACAAAGCGCCACGACAGGGTGAATACGCCCCGCGTCCCCTGTGGTCAAGCCGCCACAGGCGGGGGCTGTCATCACTCCGTCACCCAGCCGTCATCGCTGCGTTGCCGCATGCGCGCATTGAGGCGAAAAGAGCAGCAGTGACCCCAGCCCATGCCCGACGATCCGAAACCGATCCGCGCTGATGCAGGTCCCGACGGGCTCCGCATCGACCGTGAGCGGCTGGCGCGGAAGCTGGCGCTGCTGCCGCCTGGCGCGCCGGTGGTGGTGATGATCCACGGCTGGCGCTACTCTCCCGATTATCCGCATGACTGCCCGCATGGGTCGATCATGTCCTTGAACCCCGGGCGCGATCCCCGGCGAGTGATCAGCTGGCCGCGTCACCTTGGGCTTGACGGTCGTTCGGGCCTTGGCATCGGGCTGGGCTGGTCGGCGAAATGCGACCCCTGGCGGGCGCATCACCGGGCCAAGGTGAATGGTGCCGCCCTGGCCGAGATCGTCGATCTGGTGCATGACCTCTCCGGCCGTCCGGTGCAGGTGATCGCGCATTCGATGGGCGCGCGGCTGGCCCTTGCCGCCCTGCCGTTGATCGAGCGCGGTGAGATCAGCCGGATGATCCTTCTGGCCGCCGCCGAGACCCGGGGCCGGACGCTTGCGGCCCTGGCGACCCCAGCCGGGCAGAAGGTCGAGGTGATCAACGTCACCACACGCGAGAATGACCTTTTCGACGCCTGCTTCGAATGGGGCATCCACCTGGGCCTTCGCACCTCCATCGGGCAGGGGTTGGGGCGGGCGCAGGCGCGCTGGTATGACATGTGGATCGACCAGCCCGGCACCCTGCAAGGGCTGGCGGCGCTGGGTCACCCGATTGCCGACCCGTCGCGCCGGATCTGCCATTGGTCGCCCTATCTGCGCCCCGGCACCATCACGCTGTACCGCGCGCTGATCGAAGGGCGGCTTTTGGCCCGCAATCTGCCGCAGGATGCCCCCGGCAGGCGCTGGTCGCGGCTGATCCTCGGTGGGGCCAAGCCCGGTTCGGGCTGGATGGTCACCCCGGGGCCGGGCCGGGTGGCGGGCTGAGCCGCCCAACCCTCGGGCACTTGATTTTCGCGGCAAGGTGCTGGACGGTCTGCCAACCGCTGTCCCAATCTGGCAGGTCATTCATGCGCCGCTGTCTTTCCCTTGCCCTTGCCCTGCTTCTGTCGCCGCTGCCCGCTCTGGCCCAGACCTGCGACGACCGCAGTCTGGACTATGCCGCTCGGATCACCCTGTGCGATGCGGCCTTTGACGCGGCAACGACCAACGAGGACGCGGCCTATGCCCTGTCCCTGAAAGGTGAGGCGCAGCGCCTGCTGGGTGACCTCGACGACGCCGCCGAAACCCTGACGCAGGCCCTGGACCTGACGCCCGCCAATGCCTGGGTCTGGGTCGAGCTTGGCAACGTCCGCTACGACCAGGGTGAGGTTGCCGGTGCCCTCGCGCATTACTCGGCAGCGTTGGCGGTCGAGGATTACGCCGACGCCTGGGCCAACCGGGCCGAGGCGTGGTGGGATTTCCGCATGGCGCAGAACTGTTCGGACGATGCCGATCAGGCGCTGCGGCTGGACGCGAACTACGCCTATGCCAACGAGGTCAAGGGCCGCTGCCTGATCGACCTTGACCGCGCGGAGGAGGCGTTGGGCTATTTCGACACCGCCATCGCCCTCGTGCCCGACTATCAGAACGCCTACCGCAACAAGCTTGCGGCACTTGCCGACCTTGGCCGCAATGAAGAGGTGGTCGCACTTGCCGATCTGGCGCTCGACCCTGCCACGATCCCGAACCCGAACCCGGCGATCGAGGAAGACATCTACGCCCGCCGCCTGGCCGCGCTGGCCGAATACATGCCGCCCGATGTCGTGCGGGGTGAGGCTGCGGCGCTGCTGCTGCGCTACCCCGAGAATCTTGCGGCGCTGAACATCCAGGCCCGCGTGCTTCTGGACGACGCGCGCTTTGCCGAGGCTGACACCCTGACCCGGCCCTTGCGCGACAACAGCGGTGACCGGCTGATGCTGGCGGTCTATTTCGAGACCCTGGCCCGGGTCGACACGGGCCTTGGGCGGCTGGAGGAGGCCTATGCCAATTATGATGCGGCCCTGTCGGTCGACCCCGATATCTCCAAGGTCTATGCGACGCAGTTGTCGCAACTGGGGTTTCTGCCGCTGTCGAACTCTCCCGCCGGGGTGCTGACGGCGCTACAGCGCTGCCTGAACGTGAAGAAGGCTGCCTGCGACATCAGCAGCTGACGGTCAGACCGGCTCACCGCGGTTGTCGATGTTGATGACCGTCCGGACAAGGGCCCGCAGCACCATGTTCGATACGATCGGCAGCACGGCCCAGAACACCAGCCATTGCGACAGATCGGTCGCCTGGATCAGCGTCTCGTTCAGCACAAGGAAGGTGGCGTGGAACAAGACCATCACCCGCGTCAGGTTGGGCAGATGGCTTTGCATCTCTGCGTCGGGCCAAAGGCTTGCCGCCGTCGCGACCCGCCCCTTGACCATGTCGACGAGAAAGACGCCACCAGAAACGATGAATACCGCGCTTTGCAGCCGCTGGCACCAAAGCGGATCGGTGGCAAGGACCAGCACGGTCAGGGGCAGGCAGACAAGGGTCAGCGCCACACACACGGCTGCGACCGCCGAAAACCGGGTCAGCAGCCGCCGCACCAGCGCTTCGAACCCGAACGCGGTCTGGAGTGCAAAGCCGAACATGAATGCGGTCACGAAGGCTTGCCCGCCCTGCCCCGGGCCAAGCAGCACCGACAGCACCGGATAGCTGACCAGAACCGCCATGCCGGGCCCATAAAGCGCCTTGGTCAGGGGGGGCAGATCCTGAAACAGATCGGCAAACAGACGGACAAGATCGATCGGACGGCGGTACATCGTGCTCTCCCCCTTCGGCGATAAGGGAAGGCTAGTCAGCCATCAAGGCAGCGCAAAGGCAGGAACCGGACCCGAACGAGGCATTCCTGTGCAATGCGCTAGATGTTGTCCTCGGGCGGTTCGATCAGGTAGCGCTTGAGAAGCGTGATCTGGACGCCAAGGAAAACCATCAGTGCTGCGGGCAGCGCAAAGGTCTCAAGCTTGACCCAAAGCTCGGTCGTCTGGGTGCGCCAGATCACCTCATTGGCCAGGGCAAGGGCTGCGAACATCCAGGCAAGGCGGCGGGTCAGGATCATCCAACCCTCGGGTTCCATTGGCAAAGTATCCGCCATGATCCATTGGAGCAGGCTTCTGCCCCGCCACAGGCCCAGCGCAAGGAGGGCGGAAAGACTGCCCCAGACAATCGTGGTCTTCATCTTGAAGAACCGCTCGTCGTTGAACCAGGCGGTCATTCCGCCGAAGAAGACGACCATGAAGACCACGAAGATCTGCATCCGGCTCAGAATGCCCGTCAGCCACCAGAGCGCCGTAATTGCGGCCAGAAGCAGCGGCACCATGAACAGGGCTGCCACAATGAAGCCCGAATATTCATTGCCGCCGAAGACAAAGGTTTCATCCTTGATCCGCATGTAGACGACAAAGAAAATCAGCGTCGGACCCAGCTCCAGCGCCTGTTTCAACACCGGGTTGATCTTGCGTTCGCCCATCTGTCCAAGTTCCCTGCATGCCCGGCGGTTGTGCCGCGTCCCACCCCATGTCGCGCGAATCCGGCCAAGGTTCAAGCCGGTCCGGCTTGCGGGCGCGGATCAGGGGTGAGGGTTCAGGGGGCGACGCCCGGCTCCCAAGTGACGGCAAGCGTCGCCCCCTCGAACAGCGTGGCGAGGGGTTCGGGGGCCAGGGGATTGTCGGCCACCCCCGCCACGATCAGACGCGCGGCGCCGATCCCTTCGGCCACGGTCAGCGCCAGCCTGAGGCGGCCCCGACCCACCGGCAGCGCGGTGACCGCGCGGTCAAGCGCGGACCGGCTGTCCCCGGACAGCATTGCGTCGGGCAGAGCATCGGTCACCCGGCGAAGCGCGCTGCGGGTGACGTCCACCGCGAGGTTGCCGCTAGCCGCCGGATCAAGCCGCCCGCCAATCGCTTCCATCACCGGGCGCAGAAGCCGGCCGTCCAGCCGCCAGTCCAGCATCAGCCCCGTCAACCGCCCGGAGGCGAGCGATTGCAGATCCGCCCCGGCAATGTCGGCCGAGCCGGCAAGTTCGCTTCCCCCCGACAGCACCAGCTTCAGATCGCGCAGCTGCAACACCCCAAGCGCCGGGTCGACCCGGCNNNCAGCCGAAGGTCCGCGCTTTGCAGCCGGAACACCTGGCGCAGGGGGTCGTCCTTGCTGGCCGCACTCAGGCTTGGGCGAAGGCGCAGCCCTGCGATATCGACCTCCAGCGCGACAAGGTCGTCCCCCGTGACCGCGCCGCGCAGGCGCAGCCGGTCGGCCTTGAGGTCGGGCAGGTCGGACGCGCCGCGAAAGGTGGCCCCGTCAAAGATGCACCAGTCCCCCTCGCTGCCGGCCGGGGGCGCGGTCACGGTCCAGCCCCCGGTGCCGCGCAAACCCTCGGCCAGTCTGGTGCAATCGGCGGGCATTTCCTCGGCCAGCGCGGCCGTGGTGAGAAGGCCAAGGACCAGGGCAAAGATGCCAGTCTGCATGTCACACCCCCGAACCGCACCCACAGCCGCAGTCTAGCAGTTCGAAGGCCGTGCCGAAACCGTCGTTCGGTCGGTCAGCCTTCGCCGCCGACCAGGGCACGGGCGAAGTCTTCCGGGTCGAAGGGGGCGAGGTCGTCGATCTGCTCGCCCACGCCAATCGCATGGATCGGCAGGCCAAAGCGGTCGGCGAGTGCGACCAGCACCCCGCCGCGCGCCGTGCCGTCAAGTTTGGTCATCACCAGGCCCGAGACATCGGCGATCCTGGCAAAGATCTCGACCTGCGTCAGCGCGTTCTGGCCGGTGGTGGCGTCCAGGACCAGCAGCGTGTTGTGCGGGGCCGTGGCATCGACCTTGCGGATCACCCGGACGATCTTGGCCAGCTCCTCCATCAGATCGGCGCGGTTCTGCAGACGCCCGGCCGTGTCGATCAGAAGAAGATCCGCCCCATCGGCCCGCGCCCTGGTCAAGGCGTCAAAGGCCAGGCTGGCCGGGTCCGACCCTTCCGGCGCGGTCAGGACGGGCACACCGGCGCGGGTGCCCCAGATCTGCAACTGCTCCACCGCTGCCGCGCGGAACGTGTCGCCGGCGGCAATCACCACGGACTTTCCCGCCGCCTTGAACTGGCTGGCGAGTTTACCAATCGTCGTTGTCTTGCCCGACCCGTTCACACCGACGACCAGCACCACCTGCGGCTTTTGCGGATAAAGCGGCATCGGGCGCGCGACCGGCGTCATGATCCGCGTCACCTCGGCCACCAGCGCCGCCCGCAACTCGGGCGAGGAGACGCGGCGACCGAACCGCCCTTCGGCGATGTTGGCGGTCAGCCGGACGGCGGTGTCGACGCCCATGTCGGCCTGGATCAAGAGATCCTCCAGGCTTTGCAGCATCGCATCATCGAGGACCCGGCGCGGCGCGTCGGTGCGGCCCAGCACGCGGTCGATGAGCCCACCCCGCGACGGGGTCGGCTCAAGCGGGGCCTCACCCTCGCCAACAAGGGCCTCAAGCCCGTCACCGATCTTGTCCGAGGACCGGAACAGCCGGTCCTTCAGTTTGGTGAAAAAGGACATGGTTTCACCCCACCCTGCATGTCGTGTTTTCCCCGGTCTAGCCGTTCTGGCCCGGCAACGGTACCCCGGAAAGCCAGCCGTCCTGCGCGGGGGCGTCTTTCCTGGACATGGGGCAAAGCACGTTTCATTGTTTGGCCCCTAGAATTTTTCGTCGAAAAATTTTAGGCGGAGCCAGCGGTTCAGCCGGATCTTGCCGATGCGCCTGCCTTCTGCAGTCCGCCTGCGGCATTCTACGGTCTGGCGGATGGCAGGGCGCGTGGTAAAACCGAAGCCATGACCCAATGAAATCAAGAATTTGGCTGTCCTCAAATTTCATTTTAATTATAGAAAGAGCAAAGTCAAGTGTCAAATAACCGTTTCTTACCATTTTATAAAGTTTGCCATTACTCGTCTTCTTACTTAGAAAGCTTG
>NCDS01000124.1 GCA_002280315.1 Rhodobacterales bacterium 32-66-7
GTGGCGCTGGTGCTGTCGGTCGGGCTTAGCCTGATGCTTGCCTCCACCATCTCGAACCCCTTGTCCGACCTTGCGGCGGCCGCCGAATCGGGCCGCGACCGCGATACCCGCAAGGTCGCGCAGAACCGGGTCCGCATCCCCGACCTTGCCGCCCGACCGGATGAGATCGGCCGATTGTCGGTCGCCCTGCGCGGCATGGTGTCGGCGCTTTATGACCGGATCGACGGCAACGAACAATTCGCCGCCGATGTCGCGCATGAGATCAAGAACCCGCTCGCCTCCCTCCGTTCGGCCGTCGGCTCCATGCGGTTCGTGAAAAAGGATGAACAGCGCGAGAAGCTTCTGGATGTGATCGAACAGGACGTGCGCCGCCTGGACCGGCTGGTCAGCGACATCTCCAACGCCTCACGCCTGGACAGCGAGCTGGTGAAAGAGGATGAGGAAGAGTTCAATCTTCTCAAGACCTTATCCAATCTTTGCCAGTATCTAAGCCAGCAAGCCGGCGACAAGGGGGTGGATTTCATCATCGATCTGCCCGCCGACCCGATCACCATCCACGGGCTGGAGGCGCGGCTGGCGCAGGTGTTCGTCAACCTTGTGACCAATGCGATTTCCTTTTGCGAGGAGGGCGATGCCGTCCGCGTCTGGGCCCGGCGGCGGGAAAACCGGGTGCTGGTGGTGGTGGAAGATACCGGCCCCGGCATCCCGGAACAGGCGCTCGCCAAGGTGTTCAAGCGGTTCTATTCCGAACGCCCGCAGGCCGATTTCGGCAAGCATTCGGGGCTGGGCCTTGCGATCTCGAAACAGATCGTCGAGGCGCATGGCGGCGTCATCTGGGCCGAGAATATCCGCCCGACCGCGGCTGACCCGGCCTCGGAACCGCTTGGCGCGCGCTTTGTGGTCGGCTTGCCGGTGTGACAGCGGGCGACCCTCTTTACGCAAGCTGCGTTGCGGTCGGCGGGCGCGGTCTACTGATCCTTGGCCCGTCCGGGTCGGGGAAATCGGGCCTTGCCCTGGCACTGATCGCGCTGGGTGCCGATCTGGTGGCCGATGACCAGACCCTTCTGAGGGTAGAGGACGGGGCGCTGATCGCCAAATGCCCAAAGCCGCTGGCCGGCATGATCGAGGCGCGGGGTGTCGGGCTTCTGGCCGCACCAACCGCAGCTTCGGCGCGGATTGCCCTTGCGGTCGACCTTGGCCAAAGCGAAGACCAGCGCCTGCCGCCCCGCCGCACGGTCACGATCCGCGGAGTGGCGGTCGATCTGGTGCTGCGGACCGGGTTTGACCATTTTCCCGCCGCCTTGATGCTCTATCTTAAGCATGGACGGCGGGCATGATGCCGTCCAGGACCCCTGATGCCGGTTGAACCCGAACCCGATCACCGCCTTGTCTTCGTCACCGGCCCCTCGGGTGCCGGGCGGAGCACGGCCATCCACGTGCTGGAGGATCTGGGCTATGAGGGGATCGACAACATCCCCCTCAGCCTGGTGCCCCGGCTGATCGACGGCGCGCCCCTGCTGCGGCCGATTGCCCTGGGCCTTGATGTCAGGAACCGCGATTTCAACGCCACCGCTTTGATCGAGCTGATCGACAGCCTGACCCGCGACCCCCGCGTGGCGCTGGAGGTTCTGTACCTTGACTGCGCGCCCGGCGTCCTGATCCGCCGCTTTTCCGAAACCCGCCGCCGTCACCCCCTGGCCCCCGCCGAAACCCCGGCCGAGGGGGTGGAGCGTGAGATCGACCTGCTCGCCCCGATCCGGGTCCGCGCCGACCATCTGATCGACACCACGGACCTCACGCAGCATGACCTCAAGGCCGAGGTTGCGGCACGGTTCGACACCGGCACGGCGGGGCGGCTGTCGGTCTCGGTCCAGTCGTTCAGCTACAAGCGGGGGGTGCCGCGCGGGGTGGACATGATCTTCGACTGCCGGTTCCTGGCCAATCCGCATTGGGTCCCCGCCCTTCGCCCACTGGACGGGCGCGCCGCCGAGGTGGAGGCTTTCGTCACCGCCGATCCCCGCTATGCCGAGTTCTTCCAGAGGTTGCGCGACATGCTGCTGTTTCTCCTTCCGGCGCATGTGGCCGAGGGCAAGGCGCATCTGGCGATCGGCTTTGGTTGCACCGGCGGGCAACATCGGTCGGTGATGGTGGCCGAACGGGTCGGTTCCGCGCTTGCAGAAGCGGGCTGGGCGGTGTCAAAACGACATCGGGAACTTGAACGCAGGGCAGCCGACGGCCAGCCCGAAGCATCGAAGGTGACACACGCGTGATCGGCATCGTGATCGTGGCGCATGGCGGCCTGGCGAGGGAATATCTCTCGGCGGTAGAGCATGTCGTGGGCAAGCAGGACGGCGTCCGCGCGATCTCGATCGAGGATGACCATGACCGCGATGCCAAACAGGAAGAGATCTGCGTGGCGGCAGATGGGGTCGACATGGGGCAGGGGGTGGTGCTGGTGACCGACATGTTCGGCGGGTCGCCGTCCAACCTGTCGCTGCCTGCCTGCGCCACCTCGGGTCGGCGGATTCTTTATGGGGCGAACCTGCCGATGCTGATCAAGCTTGCCAAATCGCGCGACATGACCGTGCCCGACGCGGTCGCCGCCGCCCTGGACGCCGGGCGCAAATACATCAACGCGCTTGATCTTGGCACCGGGACCTGACCTTGGAAACCCGCACCCTGCGCATCGTCAACGCCAAGGGCCTGCACGCCCGCGCCAGTGCCCGCTTCGTCGAGGTGGTCGAAGCCCACGACGCCCGCGCCGAGGTGAAGAAGGACGGTCTTTCCGTCTCGGGCGACAGCATCATGGGGCTTTTGATGTTGGCAGCTTCGCGGGGAACCACTATTGAGGTTCAACTGACCGGGGCCGAAGCGGGGAAGCTCGCCGATGCCTTGGAGGCACTGGTTGCGGCCCGCTTCGGGGAAGAGTACTGAGGCTGAACGCGGATGAAGGCAATCGCTTCGTGACCGAACACGCTCATATCGCAAAACCGGTGAAGCCGCTCGACGGGTTGCCCAAGCGGGCACCGCGCGAAGGTCGGTATGAGATGCACCGGCTCAGCTATGCCGGGACGTTCAAGAACCCCTTCAAGGCCTTCGCGATCCGGCTGATCGAATGGCTGACCGCCAAGGTGCAGCTTCTGCGCCTGATCCGCAGCTTCGAACGCTCGGGCGCCCCGCATGGCGCGCCGTTCTGGCCGAAGGCGATCCGCCATATGGGCATCCGGATCGACACCCCGCCGGAAGAGATTGCCCGGATTCCCGCCACCGGCCCCCTGGTCGTGGTCGCGAACCATCCGTCAGGATTGGTGGACGGGATGCTGATGGCTGAGTTGGTGAACCGGGTGCGGTCGGATTTCAAGATCCTGACCCGCTCGCTCTTGACCGGTATCCCCGAGGTCGAGGAATTCATGATCCCCGTGCCCTTCCCGCATGAGGACAACTCACGTGAGTTGGGCCTCGCGATGCGCAAGGACACGATGGATCATCTGAAGGCCGGGGGGGTGATCATCCTGTTCCCGGCGGGCAAGGTCGCGATGAGCGAGGGCTGGTGGGGCCCGGCGGTCGAGGCGGAGTGGAACGTCTTCACCCACAAGATCGTCAAATCCTCCGGTGCGACGATCCTGCCGATCTATTTCGCCGGCCAGAACTCCCGCGCGTTCCTGATTGCCAACAAGGTCTCGGACACGATCCGGCAGGGCCTGCTGCTGCATGAGATCAAGCGCTGCCTCTTCAAACCCCAGCGCCCGGTGATCGGCCACCCGATCCCGGCCGATGAGCTGAAGAAATGGGACGGCAACCCGAGGGGGTTCCTGGCGTGGCTCAGGGAGCAGACGTTGGGGTTGAAGGATCAAGCCTAGGGTGAGCGCGAACTCACCGGTTGCCCCGGTTCGTAGCGCGATATCGGTGGGTTTCACCCAACCTACATGCCGCATGTCCAAACGCTGGCGCTCGGAAAAGTCTAAAAATTTTCGGCGAAAATTTTTAGACCCGTTGTGCGGGTCGCGGAACTTTCTCGATCAAGCTCGGAGATGTGCAGCGGCGCTGATGACCAGTTTCAATCTCATTCCCTCACCGCGTCGGCACCGGCACTTCCCCCCGATAATCATAAAACCCCCGCTGCGTTTTCCGGCCTAGCCACCCCGCCTCGACATACTTGGTCAGCAGGGGGCAGGGCCGGTACTTGGTATCCGCCAGCCCGTCATGCAGCACGTTCATGATCGCCAGACACGTATCGAGCCCGATGAAGTCCGCCAGTTCCAGCGGCCCCATCGGGTGATTGGCGCCCAGCTTCAGCGATTCGTCGATGGATTTGACCGAGCCTACGCCTTCATACAGCGTATAGACCGCCTCGTTGATCATCGGCATCAGGATGCGGTTGACGATGAAGGCCGGGAAATCCTCGGCGCTGGCGGCGGTCTTGCCAAGCTTGCGGACCACGGCGTGGAGGGTGTCCCACGTCTCCTGATCCGTCGCGATGCCGCGGATCAGCTCCACCAGCTGCATCACCGGCACCGGGTTCATGAAGTGGAATCCCATGAACTTTTCCGGCCGGTCGGTGCGACTGGCCAGCCGGGTGATCGAGATCGAGGAGGTGTTCGAGGTCAGGATCGTCGAGGGTTTCAGATGCGGCAGCAGATCCTCGAAGATCGCCTGCTTGACCGTCTCACGCTCGGTCGCGGCTTCGATGATCAGGTCGCACTGGCCAAGGTCGGCAAGCTTCAGCGTGGTCATGATCCGCTCCATCGCGGCGCGCTTGTCGGCGGGGAGGACCTTGCCGCGCGTGACCTGGCGGTCGATGTTCCGCTCGATCACGTCGATGGCCTTCGACAGGCTCTCCTCCGAGATGTCGGTCATCAACACGTCATAGCCCGCGAGGGCGAAGACATGCGCGATGCCGTTGCCCATCTGGCCCGCGCCGACCACGCCCACCTGCCTGATGTCCATCGCGATGCCCCTTCATGACCCCCTTCGTTATGCCCGTTGCCCAAGGGTGGCGCAAGCGCGGGGGACTGTATGGAATATCCCTACACTTGTATCGAGCGACCCGATCTTAGGCCTTCGGAAACCCGGATCGCCGCAGGCTGGGACCGGGTAGCTTTGGGGGATGCGATGATGACCTTTCAGACCGGCGCCGAGGCGCTGGATTATGCGCCATGCCGATACGGGGCCTCGCGCGCGGTGTTTCGCGGGCCGGGCGCGGATGTGTCGGGCGGGTATCTGGTCGCCCTGGGCGGGGCGGCCACCTTCGGCAAATACGTCGCCGATCCGTACCCTGCGCTTTTGCAGCAGGCGACAGGGATGCCGGTGGCCAATCTGGGGGCGATGAACGCGGGGCCGGATTTCTATCTGTCGGACCCTGACACGCTGAAGCTTGCCGCCCGCGCGCGGCTGGCGGTGGTGCAGCTTACCGGGGCCGACACGATCTCGAACCCGTATTACATCGTCCATGCCCGGCGGAATGACCGGTTCCTCGCGGCGACACCGGCGCTGATGACCCTGTTCCCCGAGGTCGACTTTTCCGAGATCAGCTTCACCCGGCATCTGCTGTCGGTGCTGAGCGCCACCGATCCGGCGCGCTTCACGCTGGTGCGGGCGGTGCTGCAGGCAAACTGGATCGCGGCGATGCGGCAACTGCTGGCGCATCTGCCGTTGCGGCGGGTGCTGTTGTGGCTGGCCGATGCTCCACCGCCAGAGGTGGCGCTGGGGCTGGACCGGGCGGGCGGCCCGGCGCTGGTCGATCGTGCGATGCTGGCAGCGCTGCGTCCGGCCACCACCGCCCTGGTCGAGGCGAGCCCAAGCCCCGCCGTCAAGGCCGAGGGGTTGGCCCACATGCAATTCCCCGAGACCGAGGCGCTACAGGCCAGCCAACTGCCCAATCCCGCGCTTCACCGTGAGGTTGCGGTGCAGCTGGCCGGCGTGATCAAAAGCCTGCTGTAGGGTGGGCAATCTGCCCACGCCCTAAAGCTTTTCGATCAACTCCGGCACCAGCGTGAACAGGTCGCCGACCAGTCCGTAATCGGCCACCTGAAAGATCGGCGCCTCTTCGTCCTTGTTGATCGCGACGATGATCTTGCTGTCCTTCATGCCCGCCAGATGCTGGATCGCACCCGAAATGCCGACCGCGATGTAAAGCTCGGGGGCGACGACCTTGCCGGTCTGGCCGACCTGCCAGTCGTTCGGCGCATAGCCCGAATCCACCGCCGCGCGGCTGGCACCGACAGCGGCATTGAGCTTGTCTGCAAGCTTTTCGATCAGCGCGAAATCGGCCAGCGAGCCCACGCCGCGCCCGCCCGAGACGACGATCCCAGCACTGGTCAGGTCGGGCCGGTCGGAAGAGGCGACCTTGTCCTCCACCCAGGCCGACAGGCTGCCATCGACCGGGGCCGAGATCTTTTCGACCGGCGCTGCACCGCCCGCGCCCGCCGCGTCAAACGTTGCGGTGCGGATCGTCATCACCTTCTTCGCGTCCGACGACTTGACGGTCTGGATCGCGTTACCGGCATAGATCGGCCGGTCGAAGGTGGCAGCGTCATGCACCGCCAGCACCTATCACGTCCAGAAGCGCCGCCACCCGGGGCAGCACCGATTTCGACAGCGCACCCGACGGGGCCACGACATGCTCGTAATCCTTGGCAAGTGCTGCAACCAGCGCCGCCGTCGGTTCGGACATGCCGTGTGTATAGCTCGCGTCATCGGCCAGCAGCACCTTGGCCACGCCCGACAGCGTTGCCGCCTCGGCTGCGGCAGCCCCGGCCCCAGCGCCCGCCACAAGGACGGTCACCGGACCAAGCGACTTCACCGCAGTCAGCGTCTTGGCCACCTGATCGGTGGCAAGCTGGCCGTCATTCACATCGGCAAGAAGAAGAACCGCCATCAGATCACCCCTGCTTCGTCTTTGAGTTTTGCAATCAGGTCTTCCACCGACTTCACCTTGACGCCCGCCTTGCGCCCGGCCGGTTCCACGGTCTTCAAGACCGAAAGCCGGGGTGCGACATCGACGCCATAGTCCGCCGGGGTCTTCATCGCCAGGGGCTTGGCCTTGGCCTTCATGATGTTCGGCAGGCTGGCATAGCGCGGCTCGTTCAGCCGCAGATCGACGGTGATGATCGTCGGCAGCTTGACCGTGATGGTCTGAAGACCGCCGTCCACTTCACGCGTGACGCGGGCCATGTCGCCCTCGACCGCGACTTCCGAGGCGAAGGTGGCCTGGCTCCACCCCAGAAGGGCCGACAGCATCTGCCCGGTGGCGTTCATGTCGTTGTCGATGGCCTGCTTGCCGCAAAGCACCAGACCCGGAGCCTCATCCTTGACCACCGCCGCCAGAAGCTTGGCCACGGCGAGGGGTTCGATATCGACATGCACGTTGTCCGTAGCTTCGATCAGGATTGCGCGGTCGGCCCCCATGGCAAGCGCGTTGCGCAGGGTTTCCTGCGCCTGCTTCACGCCGATGGAGACGACGACAACCTCGGTCGCGATGCCCTTTTCGCGCAGGCGGATCGCCTCTTCCACCGCGATTTCGTCGAAGGGGTTCATCGACATCTTGACGTTCGCAAGATCGACACCAGACCCATCCGCCTTGACGCGAACCTTCACGTTGTAATCGATCACCCGCTTTACCGGGACCAGAATCTTCATGACCAGATGCTCCTCATTTCCGGCCCCGGGGGGCAACCGGACCTTGTTTTGTCTGTTATCGCAGCAATGTCGGTTGGAACAAGGCAAATGCGACCCGTTTCCGCGTCACGACGCCGCGTTTTCGCCGCCTGGGGGCCAACCCTGGCCCAGGGGTCCCTCCTTAAGCACATGCGTGCACGCGTCGTGGTGCCCAAGCGAGGAGTGCACGAAGGTGCTCGACGAGCGGCTCTACCGCGTCAGTCCCGGCACCCAGAGGACATCATCCTTGCCATCGTTGTTGGCAATCCGGCCCGCGACGAAGAACCAGTCCGACAGCCGGTTGAGGTAGCGGACCGCCTCGGGGTTCACATCCTCCATCGTTGCGGTCTCCACCACCAGGCGTTCGGCACGGCGGCAGACGGTGCGGCAGAGGTGCAGCTGCACCGCCAGCACCGACCCGCCCGGCAGGATGAAGGACCGCAAGGGTGTCAGCCGTTCGTTCATCGCGTCGATCTCCCGCTCCAGCCGGTCGACCTGGCCTTCGATGATCCTGAGGGGCGTGTAAGACAGGGTCGGGTCGAGATGCCGGTCCGGCGTGCAAAGATCGGCCCCAAGGTCGAAGAGGTCGTTCGAGATCCGCTTCAGCGCGGCATCGATCTCACCGGTCGCATGGAGCCGCGCCAGGCCCACGGTCGCGTTTGTCTCGTCCACCGTGCCATAGGCGCTGACCCGCAGCGAATGTTTCGCCACCCGCGCGCCATTGCCAAGCGCGGTTTCCCCGGCATCACCGGTCTTGGTGTAGATCTTCGACAGGACGACCATCAGTTTCCCCCCGACCGCAACCAGGCAAAGAGGACGATGGCGACCACGGCGACAAACTGCACCCCAAGCCGCCAGCGCATGATCTTGTTGGCGTTGCGCTTGTTGAACTCACCCCCCTTGGCGAAACTGGCGATCCCGAACAACAGGATGGCGAGCACGACCAGACAGGCGGCGGCGACGAAGAGGAAGATCGGGTCTGACAACATGGAGGTCTCCTTTCCCGGTCACTTAGGCGCGAACGGCGCGAATGCGAAGCCAAAATCTGCCGCCGCAGCAGGCTCCAGGAGTTTTCGGCGAAAATTCCTGATGCGACTTCTCTCACACGCGCGAAACAAGCCAATCCAGCGCGCGGGTCGGCAGGATGCGCCGGGCGATATCCATCAGGTAGGTCGGGGTGGTGACATAGTAGCGCGCTTGCGGGCGACGAGACTCCAGCGCGCGGATCAGCTTGGCGGTGACCGCGTCGGGCAGGAGCTCGAACGCATCCTTCTTCGCCGCAGGTTCATAAAGCCGACCCAGAAGCGTGCGGTACTGATCGGCCCGGGCGGAGGTTTTCCAGTCGATCCATTTCTCGAAATGCGGGATGGCGTTTTCGCGGATTTTCGTCGCGATCGGGCCGGGTTCGATCAGGATGATGTCGATGCCGGTCCCCCGCATCTCGATC
>NCDS01000125.1:0-16709 GCA_002280315.1 Rhodobacterales bacterium 32-66-7
TTTGGTCTGGGCTTCGGTCTGGGCCGTGGCGGCAAGGTCACGCAGTCCTGCCGCTGCCAGGGCGTCATCGGCTTCGTGGTCGCGGTGGCCGCAGCGGGATTGTTCCTGCAATCGGTCGGAAGCCCCTGCGGTTTTCCCCGCCATCTGGTTGAAGCGGCCCGGCACCCCGCGTATGGCTGGCGGCATGAGCACGCCCATGTCCCCCTCTGCCCACGCCCGCGAGACGCTGGTCCTGGGGCTGCCGCTCGCGGGGTCGTCGCTCGCGCAGATGGCGCTGCATGTCACCGATGTCGTTATGGTCGGCTGGTACGGCGTGCTGCCCCTGGCCGCGGTGGTGCTGGGCGCGTCGAGCTTCTTCGTCGTCTTTGTCCTGGGGGCCGGGTTCGCCAAGGCGGTGATGCCGATGGTGGCCGCTGCCCTTGCGCGCGGCGATGAGGCGCAGGTCCGCCGTGACACCCGGATGGGCCTCTGGCTGTCCATCGGCTTTGGCGTGGTCGTCTTTCCGGTCTTCTGGTGGTCCGGGCCGATCCTTCTGGCGCTTGGCCAGGAGACCGAGGTGTCTGCGACCGCGCAGGGCTATCTGCGGGTGGTGGGTTTCGGCCTTGTCCCGGCGCTGTGCGTGACCGTGCTGCAAAGCTATCTCTCGGCGCTGGGCCGGACGCAGGTCGTCCTTTGGGTCACCGTGGCCGCCATCGGGCTGAACGTCGCGGTCAACTGGGCGCTGATCTTCGGCAACGCCGGGTTCCCCGAACTCGGCGCGCAGGGCGCGGCGGTGGCGACCATTTCGGTGCAGGTGATGTCGCTGGCAGCCCTTGGGCTTTACGCCGGGAGCCTGCCCGCGCTCCGGCGGTTCCGGCTCTTTCAGCGCTTCTGGCGGCCCGATTGGCAGGCGATGCGGCAGGTCTGGCGGCTGGGCGTCCCGATCGGGCTGACCGGTTTGGCCGAGGGCGGGCTTTTCCAGGCCTCGGCGCTGATGATGGGCTGGATCGGCACGGTCGAACTTGCGGCACATGGCATCGCACTCGAGGTGGCGGCGCTGACCTTCATGCTGCATGTCGGCCTCTCCAGCGCGGCGACGATCCGGGTCGCGCGGTTCCATGGCCAGGGTGAGACTGCCGCGCTGCGGCTGGCGGCGAAGGTGGCGCTGGTCATCTCGCTTGGGATCGCGCTGGCGTCGGTGGTGCTGTTCCTGACGCTGCCGGGGCCGATCATCCGGCTGTTTCTGGACATGGAGAAACCGGAAAGCGCGGTCATCGTCGCCTATGGCGTGGTGCTGCTGGCGGTCGCGGCGCTGTTTCAACTCGCCGATGCGATGCAGGTCATGGCGCTGGGCCTGTTGCGCGGCCTGCAGGACACGCGGGTGCCGCTTGTCCTTGCGACGGTCAGCTACTGGCTGATCGGCATTCCCTGCAGCTATATCCTCGCCTTTCCGCTGGGCTATGGCGGGGTCGGGCTTTGGTTCGGGCTGGTTGTCGGGCTGGTCTCAGCCTCGGTCAGCCTGATGTGGCGGTTCTGGCGGTTGACGCGGCCTAGCGCCAAAGGTGGGCCAGACCGGCCAGATGCCCCTGGGCCTTTGCCAAAAGCCGAAGACCGGTAACGCCGCGCGGGAGGGTGCTTGCGGCCAACCGCTCCAACGCCACCTCGGGCGGGCACGGGCGGCGGGTAACCGGGTCCCAGTAGCGCGGATAGGCGATCAGCGCCGCATGGGCCAGCGTCGCAAGGTCCACCGGACCCCGCCGGGGTGTGGCGGGGCCAAGGTCGCGGGTCAGGCCCCAGCCGGCATAGAACGGCACCCCAAGGCAGGTCACCTTGCACCCCCGCAAAAGGGCCTCGAACCCCAGAAGCGAGGTGATTGTCCAGACCTCCGCCACCACGGCGATCAGCGCTGCCGGATCGGCCTGGGGCAGGACGATATCGGCCAGACCCCGCAGGTCGGTTTCGGACACGCCCCCCGGCCGCAGGCCTGCGACGACATCTGGGTGCGGCTTGTAGATCACCACCGCGCCCGGGTTCGCCGCCCTGACCGCCTGCAGAAGGGCAAGATTGGTCCGCACCGCCCCCGCGCCCAGCCGGATCGAGGCGTCATCCTCTACCTGTCCCGGCACAAGGATCCGGTGCCCCGGCGGCAGGTCGGGCGGGGGCGGGAGCTTGAGGTTGTATTTGCTCAGGCCCAGGGCGCAAAGCCGGGCCACAAACGCCTTTGCCCGCGCCTGGCCCCCGGGCGGAAGCGGGGCTGCAACCAAAGCCTCCAACCGCGAGGGTCGGGTCGGATCGTAGTAGATGCCAAGGTCGTCGGTCACCAGGCTGATCGGCGGCACCAGTTCGGCCCCCAGCCCGCGTGAGCGCAGGAAGCCGTCTTCGACCCAAAGGCAGGGCGCCTTCGGGGCAAAACCCGCGGGTGCCTTGCCCGCCCAGATCAAGAGGCTTTGACCCCCGGCCAAAGCCAAGGCATCGGCGCGGGCCGGGTCAGCGCGGAACCGCAGCGGGCGCTCACCGCCGAAGAATTGTTGCAGATGCGGGCGTTTCCAAAGGCTCATCCCGGTTGCGACATGGCCGCGGCGATCCGCACGGAAGGCGCGGGTTTCAGCGTCCAACTGGTCGATCACCGCATCAAGGCTGCACAGCCGGTCGCGGCAGGGATCGTACCACAGGGGGGCAAGGATCATCGCCCCGGCGAAAAGCTGCGATGCGGACAGCTTTCGGGTGCGGCGGGGCAGGGGCTGGCGGTCGCGGCTCAGACCCCAGCCGGCATAGAAGGGCTGGCCGAAGACATGCGGGACATGGCCGTGCAATATAGCCTCGAACCCCAGTTGGGAGGACACGGTATAGACCGCCGCTGCCCCCCGCAGCAGGTGGTGCGGCGAAACGGGCGTGGTCAGAAGGGTGATGCGGTCGGCTCCGGCCGCAAGGTTGTGGGCGTCAAAATGGCCGGGGCGCAGCCTCGCCAGCGTCTCCGGGTGGCTGCGGATGACGATCCGCGCGCCGGGGTGATCGGTCAGCGCCGCCGCGAGCATGGCGTGAAACGTCGCCTCAGAGGCCCCGGCATGGCGGATCGACGCATCGCCCCGCGTCTGATCGACGACCAGAACGAAGCCCGGATCGGGCGGCGGCAGGCCAGGGTCAAAATTGTTGTATTTTGACAAGTGAAGATGCAGGATGCGGGCAATTCCAGCCTCAGTCTGCGCCTGGATGTTGGATGAGTCTGGATTAAGCGCCAGGATCTCTTCCAGCCGCGACGGGGCTGCGCTGTCGAAATGCACCCCGACCGGATCGAAGATCAGCCCGAGCGGACCCTCCCCCCCCGCCCGACCCGGGTGGATGGAGCGCAGGAACGCATCCTCTACCCGGACCAGCGGCACACCCGCGCGCTTCGCGGCAAGCTTGCCACGCCAGGCGGTGGGGCTTTGGCCCCAGACCAGAACCCCATCGCCAGGCGCGGGCAGACCAAAGCGCAGCTCGTGACCCGCAAGCTCCAGCATGCGGTGCAGGCGGCGGTTACGCAGAAAGGACAGGTTCTGGTGCCAAAGCCTGCGGGGCACGCCCGCAATGGGCGCGAGCCCCGCTTCGGGGCGATCACTGGCCGGCGGACGCGGTGTTGGCAAGGTTGGTGGCGGCCCCCGTGGTGCCGGTGATGGCCGACAGTGTCTTTTGCCACTGCACGAAGGGGGCTTCGGTCACGTAAAGCGTATCCCCGTCGCGCACCAGGAAATCCCGCGCCTCGAACAGCCCCGTCGGCTCGGTCATGTCAAGGACATAGACCAGCCGCTGCTCGCCGACCAGATCGCTGCGGCCAAGCACGGCCTGCGCCACCGCCTCGGTCTCATCGCGCAGGATGAACACCCCGGTCGGATCGGCGGAGCTTGTCGAAAGCCCGCCGACCGTGGCAATCGCCTCCAGTGCCGACAGCGTTTCTGAGTCAAAGGGCACGACGCTTTGCGCCCCGGTTGCGCCAAGCGCGATGAAGCTGCGGCTGTCCTCTTCCACCACGATCTTGTCACCGGGCCGAAGGGCGATGTCGAGGCTTGGGTTTTCGTAGAGATCCTTCAGCCAGACCTGCCCGCTGTGCCCGCCGCGCGTGACGCGGATGATCGCAACCTCGGGGTCGATCGACACGCCCCCGGACCGGGCCAGCATCGCCGAAAGCGTGCGGGTGGAGCCTTCGATCGGGTAGACCCCGGCCCCGGCGCCGATCCCGCTGATGGAAACCGACGACCCGTCCCCGGCCGTGCGCGAGACCGCGACCTGCGGGTCAGGGGTCTGGGTTTCCAGAAGCCGGGTGATTGCCTGGCGCAGCCCCTCGGGCGTTTGCCCGGCAGCCCGGACGCGGCCGGCATAGGGGATGAAGATGTAGCCCTGCCCATCGACCTGCACCTCGCTCAGCGCGGTGACGCGCTGCCCGGCATTGCCGAGGAGAGGGTCATCCTTGACGTTTTCGTACACGGTGATGGTTACAGTGTCCCCCGAGGACAGGATGTCGGACCCGACGAGCCCGGCGTTGAGGAAGGCAGAACCGAAGCCGAATTCAGGGGTGATCGCCGTGGCCGCAGACACCGCCGGGGTGACCGGAACGATGAAGGCATCCCCGTTCTTTTCCACGGAACCGGCATAAATCTCACGTTTCGAAGGGCCGGATCGCGGCAGGCCACAAGAGGCAAGCACCGCCACCGCCGTCAGCAGAAGCACCGTCCTGACGCCAACCGATCCGCTTCTGAACACTCTGCTGCCCCGGTTTCTTGCTTTTCTTTTTCGAACACTAGCGAAGCCAGGCCGTTCTGGCCAGTGGTCCGAAGAGATTTCAGCGCACAAGGCGCAACTGTTGCCGTGGTGCCGCGCTGCCCAGGCGCAGGGCGTCGTAGGGATCTTCTTCGGCAAGCATCAGATCGACGATCTGGCGCAACAGCGCGCGGCGTCCCCGCGCTGAATAGAACCCGCCCGCAACCTGCGAGGTTTCCAGGAGATATTGCCGATAATCGCGGTAGGCGCGGGTGTCGGGCCGGTCCGGGGCAGCAAAGAACGCCGCAAGCGGCTGGGTCGACACGAACTCCGGCTTGGCATAGACGGCGGTGCCGAAACTGCGCAAGGGCAACCCCCGCCACAGCGCCTGTTGCCCGGCAGTCGAATTCACCGTCACGGCAGACCGGGCGTGGTTCAGCAGCTCCCCCAGCTTGCCGCCGCGCACGAAATGCACCCGCCCGGCGACCCCAAGCGCTGCCGTCAGCTGCCGAAGCTTACGCAACAGCGGGACGCGACCATCCTCCAGCGGATGGGCCTTGAAGACGAGGTGGTGGTGACGCGGCGCGCCGGCCGCGAAGCCCCGGATCACCAGGGACAGAAATTCGGTCATGGAGGTAAACGAGGAATGGTCGCGAAAGCTTGAGTCATGTTCAAGTTGCAGGATCACCAGGTGATAGGGAAAGCCGCCCTTCCGGATGCGCGCCGTGGCGATGTTCCGTTCGATCCGGTGCAGCGGCATCATCAGAAACCGGCGCAGGTACAAAAGAAACTCCTGCCCGACGGTCAACGCGCGGTGCGGCCGGAAATTGCGATAGGCTGCATGGCCCAACGCGACATAGCCGTGGTAAAGCGCGCCCCAGAACATGTGCTGGCGCATGTCGCCCCAGGTGGCGGGCGTGTCGGGAAGATCGAGGTCGACCTTCGCGAGGGCCACCTGCATCTCGGGCACCGTAAGGCTCATCAGCCGGGAATTGCCGTTCGACCCGCCGCGTTCGTAGGTCACCCAATAGGGCCGCAGATACCCCTCTTCGAAGACATGCACCGTGATGCCCTTCGCCTTTGCGACCGCGATCGCCGCAGCATGGATCGGCCGCGTGTCGCCGTAAACCACTAGATCGGTGATCCGGTGCCGCGCGAACAGCGCCGCACAATCGCCTGCCCAGGCAGCGGCAGCGGAGTGAATCGCGATATAGCCTGGACCGCGCCAGAACATCCGGTCGCCAAGATTGAAACCGGCGCGCCACACCTTTGCCCCGGCAGCACGCAGGTGGCGGGCAAGGTCCCGGAACCACGGCCCATGCGGGCCCTGAAGGAACAGAAAGCGGCGGTCTGGGCTGGTCACGCGGCTGCAATCCTTTCTCCGTGGCCCCGGTCTTGCATCGGTGGTCTTGCACCGGCCTGCGGCAAAACTACAGCTTAAATCGAAGCAAATCGTGAAGAGATCATGGCAGCGACGCAAGGCTTGCCTCGCCCGGCGCGCGGGGCTACCTCAACCACAGCAGGGGAGGTGCGCATGTTCACCGGAATCGTCACCGATATTGGCCGGATCATCGACACCAGGGTCACCGCCGACCTGCGCGCGCGGATCGCCACCCGTTACGACGTGGCGGGGATCGATATCGGCGCCAGCATCGCCTGCGACGGCGTCTGCCTGACCGTGGTGGCGCTCGGGACCGAACCGGAGGGCTGGTTCGACGTCGAGATATCCGGCGAGACGGTGTCGAAGACCAACCTCTCTGGCTGGGCCCCCGGAAGTCGCGTGAACCTGGAACGGGCGCTGAAGGTCGGGGATGAGCTTGGCGGCCACATCGAGGGCTCGGTCGCGCTGAACGGCACGTCGCTGACGGTGAACGAGGTGGAAGGGGCGGACTTCGGGGTGAACTTCATTCCGCATACCCAAGCGGTCACCACATGGGGTGACGTTGCGGTCGGGGACCTGGTGAACCTCGAGGTGGATACCATGGCCCGCTATGTGGCGCGGCTGCGGGAGTATGACTAGCGCTTGTTGCCGCCAACCTTATCGCAGACGGTAGGCGGTGGTGCGAATTGTGCCACCATACTCCTCAACCTCGCACAGGACCTGTTCCGCCAAAACTTTGAGATTGAAAGGCGACTGCGTCAGCACCACCCCGCTGCCAAGGTGCAGCCGGATGTCGGAATTGGCAGGTTTGTCCAGATTGGGCACAAACGCATCGCCGTGCGGCAAATGCTCGGTCAGGATCAGATGGTCGTAGCTTGCGGCCAGCTTGGCGACCAGTTGCTGGATGTGGTCGTTGGTCAGATGCTGCAAGACCTGGCGGATGAAGACGATGTCGCCGGTCGGCAGCGGATCGGTCACCAGGTCAAGGACCCGGAAGTCGACATCGAGGTCGGCAAAGCGTCGGGTGTTGAAGTCGATCAGCTGCGGGACGATGTCGCAGGCGATAAAGGTGTTGCAGAACGGCCTGATCTGCCGGCCGATATTGAAATCGCCGCAGCCAAGATCGACCACGTCGGGCCGGTTCGGGAGGGTTTCCAGAAATCGCACCACGCTGTCGACATAGACCCGGGTGATACGATCATCATGCGACCCGGTCCCCGAAAAGAACGGTTGCTCCGGATCATCGGACCGGCCCCATAGCCGGTCGCTGTAGATTCTTGAAAAGATCTCTCCGGTCGACATCCGGGCGAAGTCCGCCGCTATCTTGCGCGCCTTGATCTCGGCCTTGACGGACCGCACCTCTGCCTTGAAGCGCGCGGACAATAGCGAGGTGAGAAAGCGCATCCTTTATCACCTTTCGGCAGCCTATCGCCATCGGGGCAGACCGCTAAATCAGCTTAGCCCGGCGTTGCGGTGATCGGCAACAGATGTGAAAAGAAAACGGCGGCCATTCCTGACCGCCGCTTCACCAATCAACACCCGAAAGCTCAGGCGGCGACGCGGCCCACGAGCACGGACCCGACCTGCTTGGCGGCACCAGCCTCATCCACGCCGGACACTGCCGCGACTTCGCGGGTCAGCCGTTCAAGGGCGGCTTCGTAAAGCTGACGCTCGGAATAGGACTGCTCCCGCTGGTCGTCGGCGCGGTGGAGGTCACGGACCACCTCGGCAATCGACAACAGGTCGCCGGAGTTGATCTTCTGTTCATATTCCTGCGCACGGCGCGACCACATGGCGCGCTTGACCTTGGCCTTGCCCTTCAGCGTGTCGAGCGCCTTGGTGATCACATCGGGGGCCGACAGCGCGCGCATGCCGATGTCGATGGCCTTGTGGGTCGGCACCCGCAGGGTCATCTTGTCCTTTTCGAACGAGATCACGAACAGCTCCAGCTCGATCCCGGCGATCTGTTGTTCCTCGATCGAGATGATCTTGCCCACGCCATGCGCGGGGTAGACGACGAAATCGTTCGGACGGAATTCAGGCTTTCTCGACTTGGTCATGCAGCAACTTCCCCAATTGCGAACCCTGTCGTGACACACGCAGTTCCGCACCCAAGGTCACAGGCCCTGGCATGAGGATCATTGTTGACGCGAAATTTGTGGCCCGGAGCGCATGCGCCAAAGCCGGTTTCAGGTTTCCATGCTAGTTTGTAACCAAACGATAACACAAAACCCGAATGATTCCAACTGGTGCGACGATGCGCCCCCGGGGCCCAAGCCTTTGGTTTGCCTACAGTTTTCGCCACGCAAGATTATTGCAACCGGTTGCGAGGCGAATCGGGAGCAGGCTCAGCCGCCGCTGCCCGGCGCTTCGGAAAAGTACTTCTCAAGCTTGCCGGGTTCCCCGTCCCGCTCTTCGTAACCGGGTAGGGGGTCCTTCTTCGTCACGATCACCGGCCAGGCGAGCGAATACTTGCGATTGAAGGTCACCCATTTTTCCATGTCCGGCTCGGTATCGGGGCGGATGGCATCGGCGGGGCATTCGGGTTCGCAGACACCGCAGTCGATGCATTCATCCGGGTGGATGACCAGCATGTTCTCGCCTTCGTAAAAGCAGTCGACCGGGCAGACCTCGACACAGTCGGTGTATTTGCAGGCGATACAGTTGTCGATGACGACATAGGTCATGAAGGAGCCCTGGAATGGATGCTTTGGCGTTTAGGTAATTCAGCCGGGCGGATCATTCAAGCCGGTCTGCGGCGGCTGGCCTGCGTCAAGATCGGTGTAAAGCGCTTCCGCCTCGCTGGCGGGACCGCGGCGCTGACCAAGGGCGAGGATGCGGATCAGCCGGATCTGGCTGCCCTGGGGAAAGGTCAGCACGTCCCCCATCCTCACCTCACGGCTTGGCCTGGTAGCGCGGATACCGTTTACCCGGACATGACCCTCGGCGATCAGCGCGGTGGCCAGACTGCGCGACCTGCAGAAGCGGGCTTGCCAGAGCCATTTGTCCAGCCGCAGGCGAGGGGGGGCGGCAGCGCCGGGTTTGCCGGACGCCGCCAATCGTCAGACCTTGCCCTTCAGCGCGAGCAGGGCGGCGAAGGGATTGTCCGGGTCGATGGGCCTTTCGGGGCGGGGCGGTCGGGCCTCGAAGCTTTTCTGCCGGTCATCGCGCTGCGGCTTGCCCTTTCGGTCGTCCTGGGCACCCTTGTTCGGGGCACCCCTGTCCTGGCCACCCTTGTAGGGTCCGCCCTTTGGCCGGTCGCCCTTGGGTCTGTCGCCTCTGGGTCGATCCCCCTGAGGCCGATCCCCCTGAGGCCGATCCGAACTTGCAGCCTCACCCTGCGGGCGGTCACTGCGGGGCGCGCGGGCGTCCCCCTCTTTCCGCTCCGGTCGGGGGGCGCGTTCTGTCCGTTCGGGACGCTGAAACCGGGGTTTCGGAGCCCAGGTGAAGGTGTAGAACGCCTCCATCTCGGGCGCCGCTTCGGCGGCAGGGTCTTCCGGTTCCGGCACCGGGGCAAGGATCGAGACCTCTTCCGGGATCGGCTGGCCTGCCGCAATCGCGGCGGCCGCTTCGGCCGAGATCTCGGGCGCTTTCGGGGCCTCGACCGCCTTGACCTTGACCCGTTCGGCCTTTTCGCCCTTGTAGCCCAGCCCGGCCATCAGATCGGCGAACTGGTCCAGCGTCATTCCGGTGATGGACAGCATGTCGGGCGTCGCCTCGAACCCCGCGCGGCTGTCCTTTTGCCGCAGGATATCGGCCAGACGTTCCAACATGTCGATGCGGATCGCGCGGGTTCCGGCGGGGTGGTAGCCTGCAAGGGTATAGTGCTGTTTCGGCACATCGGGCAGGTTGGGGATCGTCACCAGACCCGGCGGCGGGCTTTCAGGAAACTCCTGCAAGCCGTTGAACAAGGACCACAAGACCAGCCGCAGCCGCGTCGGCGCGGGTTTGAGGAGCAGCGGCAGGAACACGGTGAATTGTCCAAATCGAACACCATGCTTGCGCAAGGCACCCCGCGCCTCCTGGTCCAGCTCTTTCACCTCACCCGCCACGGTATCGCGCGGCAGCACGCCCATCGCTTCGGACAGCCGGAAGGCAAAGCCGCGGGCAAGGCCGGTCAGCGCCTCATCCCGCGCCATGGCCAGCAGCGGCTCGAACTGCGCGGCCACCTTGCGATCGATGAAATGCTGCAAGCGGCGGCGGACCTTGTCCATCACCTCGGGACCGGCTTCGTCATCCACGAACGCCTCGACCCCCGGCTTGGCAGCCTCAGCCCCCTTCACGAGCTTGCCGATGGCGCTTGCGCCCCACATGAGGCCGCCCTGAAATCAAGCTCGGTGTCCGGGGCATTGTAGAAGCGGTCGGCGCGCAGATGGAATTCGGGCTTCAGCGCCTGCAACGCCGCCTGCGCCAGCGTCCGCGCCGCATCCGGCGTGGCCGAGGCGTCCTGCCTGAAGCGGAACCCTTCCAGCCGACCGGCGAATTCGCCCTCGACGGTGACTTCGCCCTTGTCGTTCACTTCGGCCACCAGAGCCTCCTTCTGCTTCAACCGGCGGAGGAGAACCGAGGTCCGCCGGTCGACAAATCGTTGGGTCAGTGCGGTGTGAAGCGCGTCTGACAGGCGGTCTTCTACCGCGCGCGTCTCTTCGCGCCAATGGCTTTCGTCTTCGACCCAGTTTTTCCGCTGAGTAACGTAGGTCCAGGTCCGAATATAGGCCAGCCTGCGCGACAGGGTATCGATATCGCCTTCGGTCTTGTCGATCCGCCGGATCGCTTCGGCCAGCCAATCGGCGGGAATCCGACCACCGCCAAGGCCGCGCCCGACCAGAAACTCGAAGATTCGGGTCAGAAGCGTGGTATGCTCCGCCCCGCCGGTCGAGCGGAAGTCGGGAATGCGGCAGACGTCCCACAAAAGCTGCACCCGCTTCGGTTCGGTCAGCCGGTCCCGAACCTCGGGCAGGGCGGCAAGCGCCTTCAGCGCAAGGACATCATCGGCATCGCGCGCGCGGGTCAGCCAGTCGTCCGAGGTTGGCGATTCCAGGCTGCGGATCAGCCGGTCGGCGCTGCCAAAGTCGAGCACGTCATTGCGCCAATGCAGCTTGCGGACCGGGGCAAAGTGGTGCGTCTCGATCGCCTCGACCAGATCGTCGTCAAACGGGCGGGCTTCGCCGGTCACGCCAAAGGTGCCGTCTTCGGTGTGCCGCCCGGCGCGCCCGGCGATTTGCGCCAACTCCTGCGCATACAAGGGTCGCATCCGGCGACCGTCGAATTTGGAGGTGGCAGAGAAGGCGGCGTGCTTGATGTCAAGGTTCAGGCCCATGCCGATGGCATCGGTCGCCACGAGATAATCCACGTCGCCATTTTGATAAAGCGCCACCTGCGCATTCCGCGTGCGGGGGGAAAGTGCCCCCATCACCACCGCGCAACCGCCCTTCTGGCGGCGGATCAGTTCGGCGATGGCATATACATTTTCAACCGAAAACCCGACGATTGCGCTGCGGGGGGGCATGCGGCTTATCTTTTTCGAACCTACGTAGCTCAGCGTCGACATGCGGTCGCGCTTCATGTAGCTCACATGCGGCACCAGGCCTGCAATCGCGCCGCGCATGGTGTCGGAACCCAGGAACAGCGTCTCCAGCAAGCCCCGGGCGTGGAGCAGCCGGTTGGTGAAGACATGCCCCCTGTCGGCATCGGCACACAGCTGAATCTCGTCCACCGCCACGAAATCGGCACCGATTTCCAAGGGCATCGCTTCGGTGGTGCAGACCCAATACTGCGCCCGCTCGGGTACGATCCGCTCTTCGCCCGTCACCAGCGCCACGACCGACGGGCCGACCCGGGCCACGACGCGGTCATAAACCTCGCGCGCCAGAAGGCGCAGCGGCAGGCCGATGACCCCGGTCCGATGCGCCAGCATCCGGTCGATTGCGTAATGGGTCTTGCCGGTGTTCGTCGGTCCAAGGACCGCCGTCACCCGCCGGGTCGCGTCCATGGCTCAGAGCTCCCGCCCCGAGGCTGTCACTTCGATGCGTTCGATCGCCTCGGCCACCCCCTCAAGATAGGGATGAATGGCAAGGGCTGCCTTGTAAACCTCAACCGCGCGTTCGGGGTTTTCGGTGCTTTCCAGGATCGAGGCCAGACCGACCAGCGCGCCGAAATGCCGGGGGTTCAACTGCAGAACCATGGCAATGTCGGACACCGCCTGGCCAAAATCGCCCGCCGTATAGTAGGCCGTGGCACGACCATTCCAGGCCTCGGCAAAGTCGGGTGAGTGGTCGATGATCGCTGAGAAATGCTCAATCGCGGTGACCGTGTCGCCCACCGCCAGCGCATCGCGGCCGCGTTGCAACAAAAGGTCCATCGCGGGCGAGCCCGATTTCGACCATTCGATCCAGATCTCCGTCTCGATCCGGCCGGCCTCTTCCTCACCGGCCGCTTGCAGGCGGGTGAAAAGATCGTCCAGTTTTTCCTGATCCAGCGCGAAGGCCGTTCCGCAAATCGCCATCAGCGACAAGAGTGCCGCAACGACAAGGTTGAGAATGCGGCTAGAGACACACATAAAGCCATGGTAGCTGATCCACAGACGATTGCCAGTGGCAGCAAGGTCACGAAGGAGAGACTTTGATGAGTGCGATGATCGATGCAGCAGTGCAGGCCCTGAACGCCAAACTGACGGGCGGATTTGACGGGGTGGCCAAGTTCGTGATCCCGGGTGAGGGGGCGATCATGCTTGACCCCGCCGGGGTGCGTGCGGGCGATGACGCGGCGGACGTGACGCTGACCGCCGATGCGGATGTGTTCCGCGCGATCCTTGCGGGCGATCTGAACGCCACCATGGCCTTCATGTCCGGCAAGCTTGCGGTTGACGGGAACATGGGCCTGGCGATGAAGCTTGGGTCGGTCCTCGGGTGATCGACAGCGCCGGTCGCGAGGCCCCGTTTCACGAAACCCTGGCGGAAAGTCCTGCCGGGGTCCAAAGCCGCTGGGTGACTGCCGGAAAGACGCGCCTGCGCGTGGCCTTCTGGCGGCGCGGCACGAACGGGACGGTGTTCCTTTTGCCCGGCCGCACCGAAGCGATCGAGAAATACGGCCGCGCGATCGGCGATCTGGTGACGCGCGGCTGGTCGGTGATCAGCATCGACTGGCGCGGGCAGGGGCTGTCGGACCGGGCGCTGCCGGACCGGATGGCGGGCCATGTCGGTGATTTTGCCGAGTATCAGGAAGATATCGACGCGATGCTGGCCGAGGCTGGTCGCGCCCGGCTGCCAGAGCCCTGGGTGATGCTGGCCCATTCGATGGGCGGCTGCATCGGCCTTCGCGCCCTGATGCGCGGGGTGCCGTTCAAGGCTGCGGCCTTCTCCTCGCCGATGTGGGGCATCTCGATGACGTCCTGGCAACGCGGGTTGGCGCAGGTGGTGACCTCGCTCGCCTCCACCTTCGGGCTTGGCACCCGTTATGCGCCGACGACCGGGCCGCAAAGCTATCTGTGCCAGGTCCCGTTTGAGGGCAATGTCCTGACCTCCGACCGCGAGATGTGGGGCTACATGCGCGCGCAGGTCGTGGCCGAGCCGGAGTTGGGGCTGGGCGGGCCGTCGCTTGCCTGGCTCGGGGCAGCACTTCGGGAATGTGGCGCGCTGTCGGGGCTGGCGGCGCCGCAGACCCCCACGATCTGCGCGCTGGGCACGATGGAGAAGGTGGTCGATGTGCCGTCGATCCATCTGCGGATGGCGGCCTGGTCGAATGGCGAGCTGGACCTTTACCCCGGGGCCGAGCACGAGATCCTGATGGAAGGCCCCGCCACCCGCCGCCGCTTCATGGAGCGGGCGACGGTCCTTTTCGACGCCAACCGGGGCTGAAAGCGCGGGCTATTCCCCCGGCAGGCAGGTCACACAGGCTGCCGGGTCCAGTGTCGGGTCGCGGACAAACTCCAGGCTGCGGCCGTCGGGTCCGGTCAGGATGAGGGTATCCTGCCCTTCGGCTACCATCCGGTCGACACGGGCGAGGGCGTCGAAGAACGTCTGTTCCTCGGCCAGCCGGTCGCAGGCCATCCGGGTCGCGGCAATCGGGCCAAGCTTCACTTCGGGCAGCGCGGCGGTGTTGGCGGTGCCAAAGCGGTTGCACGGCGCCTTGCCGCTGACCGACCCATCCGCCCCGAACATGAGGGTTGCCTGGACGGCGGCATCCACCACCACCCCGTCAATGGCGCGCAGGTGCCAGTCAACCCCCTCGACCGTCGCGGCAAAGCCAGGCAGTGGCATCATGGCCAGACAAAGGGCGAAGCGGAACCGGTGCATGCGGGCCTCCTCATGGGGTCTGAAACGCCTCGGGCCGGGCGTCCCGGGCGATGTGATCGAGAACGGCATTGACGAACTTCGGCTCTTTCCCGTCGGGGAAAAAGGCTTTGGCGACATCGACATATTCGGTGATCGCGACCTTGGGCGGGGTCACCATGTCCACCAATTCAGCCCCCGCCGCGCGGAACAGCGCCCGCAGGACCGGGTCGATCCGGTCGATGGGCCAGGCCGCAACCAAAGCCTTGTCGGTCAACTGGTCGATCTTTGCCTGCCAGTTGACCGCAGCCCCCACGACCGCACGGAAATGGGCGACATCGCCTTCGGCAAACTCACCCTCCTCATAGACGGCCCCGAAGCGGTGCGTCTCGAACTCCGCAGTCACCGCTTCGACCGTCTGGCCGGAAACCTCCATCTGGAACAGCGCCTGCACCGCGTAAAGCCGCGAGGTGGATTTCATCTGGCGCTTGTCGATCTTCATGGGCGGAACCCGATCCCCTTGGTGTCGCGGGCCCATTTGCGCGAAAGGGCGATCAGGTGCAAGGCGGCTGCGGCGGCCCCGCCCCCCTTGTTTTGCCCCTGGGGGTCGGCCCGCACCTCGGCCTGCGCGCGGTTTTCCACCGTCAGGATGCCGTTGCCGATGCAAGCGCCCTGCAACCCCAGAAGGCTGAGCGCGCGACTGCTGTCATTGCAGACGGTGTCGTAATGCGTGGTCTCGCCCCGGATGATGCAGCCAAGCGCCACATAGCCGTCGAATTTCGCCTGCCGTTCGGCCATGGCGATGGCGGTCGGAACCTCCAAGGCACCCGGCACCTCGACCAGATCAACCTCGGCCCCGCAGGCGGCAGCCGTGGCCCGCGCCCCGGTGATGAGGCTATCGGCAATGTCGCGGTAATAGGGGGCGACCACGATCAACAGCTTCACCGGCTTGTCGAAGCGGGGCAGGGGCAGGGTGTAATGCTGTTCGGCGGTGGCCATGGTTCACTCCTTGATCGGGCGGGTGCCGGCGATGGTCAGCCCGTAAGCCTCAAGCCCGACAAAGCGCGGGGCGGCGGAATTGGTGACCAGCGTGATGGCCGACAGACCAAGCGAGGACAGGATCTGCGCCCCAAGCCCGTATTGCCGCAGGGTCTGCGGCGAATGTTCCCCCGGGGCAACCATCTTCATCGTGGTGTCGCGCAGCAGGACCACGACGCCCCGCCCCTCGGCCGCGATGACCCGCATCGCAGACGGCAGGTCACCGGAGCCGCCGACGCCCAGCACATCCTCCAGCGGGTTAAGGGCATGGACCCGCACCAGCACCGGACCGGGGGCCGTCAGATCGCCCTTGGACAGCACGACATGTTCATCGCCATGCGTCTCATCGGCGAAGACCCGCATCAGCCAGTCGCCGCCATGGACCGAGCTGACCGACTTGACCGCCTTTTCGGTGATCAGGTTGTCATGGCGCCGCCGGTAGGCGATCAGATCGCTGATCGTGCCGATCTTCAGCCCGTGGCGCTGGGCAAACGACACAAGGTCGGGGAGCCGCGCCATCGTGCCGTCGTCATTCATGATCTCGCAGATCACGCCTGAGGGGTTCAGCCCGGCAAGGCGGCTGACATCAACCGCCGCTTCGGTATGACCGGCGCGGACCAGAACCCCGCCGTCGCGCGCCTTCAAGGGAAAGACATGGCCCGGCGTCGCGATATCGGCGGCACCCTTGGTCGGGTCGATCGCTACGGAAACCGTCCGCGCCCGGTCGGCGGCAGAGATTCCGGTCGTCACCCCCTCCCGCGCCTCGATGGAGAGGGTAAAGGCGGTCTCATGGCGGCTGGAGTTCTTCGGGCTCATCAAGGGCAGCCCCAGCGCGTCGATCCGCTGGCCGGGCAAGGCAAGGCAGATCAGCCCGCGCCCATGCGTCGCCATGAAGTTGATCGCATGCGGCGTGCACATCTGCGCCGGGATCACCAGATCGCCCTCATTCTCACGATCCTCATGATCGACAAGGATGAACATCCGGCCGTTCCTGGCGTCTTCGATGATCTCCTCGGTCGAGGAGATGGCATCCGAGAAATCGGTCGACAGATCGGTCATGGGCTGTGTCCTGCAAACTGACGCCGATCCTGTAGCGCGCCAGGACGGCAATGGCCAGTGCAGCAGTGCAGGTCTGACCTGCGCGGCCTAACTCAAGCGGGCGGCAAGGACGGCAAGGCAGGCTGCCTCGGCCAGTTGCTGCGCCGCGCCCAGAATGTCACCGGTCTGCCCGCCGATGCGCGCCTGTGCCGACCGCGCAAGAAGCGCAGTCGTCAGCCCTGCGCCCAGCAGCATCGGCAAGGCCGCCC
>NCDS01000125.1:16729-17877 GCA_002280315.1 Rhodobacterales bacterium 32-66-7
TGGCCACCGCCAGCGCCGCCCCGATGAGCGTGACCTCCCCGCTTGGCCGCCCGGTCGCATGGCTCAGCCCCGCCCCGCGCGCGTTCGGGAGGGTGGCCATGATCACCGCCATCGGCAGGCGCGACAGCGCCCCGACCGCGACCAGCCCCCAAAGGCTGCCATGGTCGAGCACCGTCGCCAGCGCCGACCAGCGGGCCAGGGTCACCAGCACCAGCGCCAGCACGCCATAGCTGCCGACGCGGCTGTCCTTCATGATCTCCAGCCGCCGCTCGCGCGTCCAGCCGCCGAACAGACCGTCGGCACTGTCCGACAGCCCGTCCTCATGCAGCCCGCCGGTCACCAGCGCCCCGAAGGCAAGGATCAGCACTGCCGTCACTCCCGCTGTCAGCCCCAGCCACAGCCCCACGCTCCCGACCAGCGCCGCCATCGCCCCAAGGACCGCCCCCACCAGCGGCCAGGCCCAGGCCGAGGCCGCACCGGTTGCAAGGTGGTCAGGCAGCGGCAGGCGGGTCAGAAGCGCGAAGGCCGAAAGGATATCCGGCAACGCGCGGGCGCTGATGTCGCGAAGGTCGGGCAAAGCGGCTGGTCCTGACTGGCATCCCCTGGACCCTTGGGGTAGCCCCTACGGAGCCGATGTTCAACCACAGGACTGCCATGCCCTTCCAGTCACTTGCCGAATTCCGCACCCTTCTGTCCCGTCTGCCCGGGCCCGACGCTGCCGCCATCGCAGCGGCCGGGGCGCGCAACGGCCAGCTCACCAAGCCCCCCGGCGCTTTGGGCAGGCTGGAGGATCTGGCGATCTGGCTTGGCGGCTGGCAAGGCACCGACCGGCCCAGCCGGTGCCACCAAAAAGCGCTGCTGCAAGCGCCGCCGCGACGGTGGTGTTGCCGATCCCCATCTCACCGGCGACGAAGAGATCGGCCTTGGGGTCTACCGCCAGATAGCCCGCGCGCAGGGCGGCGACGCAGTCCGCTTCGGTCATCGCGGGGGCTTCGGTGAAGTCTGCGGTGGGGCGGTCAAGCTCTAGCGGGTGGACGTCGAGCCTGGCGCCGAAAGCGCGGGCCAGCTGGTTGATCGCCGCCCCGCCATGCGCGAAGTTGGCGACCATCTGCGCCGTGACCTCCGCCGGGAAGGCGCTGACGCCGCGC
>NCDS01000126.1:0-1584 GCA_002280315.1 Rhodobacterales bacterium 32-66-7
GATCACCGGCCTCTTCGGCGCCATCCCCGGCATCGGTGAGCCGATCCAGACCTGGCTGCTGGGCGGCCCTGCGGTCGACAACGCGACGCTGAACCGCTTCTTCAGCCTGCACTACCTGTTCCCCTTCGTGATTGCGGGCCTCGTTGCCGTCCATATCTGGGCCTTCCACACCACCGGCAACAACAACCCCACCGGAGTCGAGGTGCGCCGCGGCTCCAAGGAGGAGGCGAACCGCGACACGCTGCCGTTCTGGCCTTACTTCGTGATCAAGGACCTGTTCGCGCTTGCGGTGATCCTGGTGGTGTTGTTCGCGGTGGTCAGCTTCATGCCGAACTACCTTGGCCACCCCGACAACTACATCGAAGCAAATCCGCTTGTCACGCCCGCACACATCGTGCCGGAGTGGTACTTCCTGCCGTTCTACGCGATCCTGCGCGCCTTCACGGGCGATGTCTGGGTGGTGATTGCGGCGGAATGGATCAGCTTCGGCATCATCGACGCCAAGTTCTTCGGCGTTCTGGCGATGTTCGGGGCAATCGCGGTGATGGCGCTGGCGCCGTGGCTGGATACCTCCTCCGTGCGCTCGGGCCGGTATCGCCCGATGTTCAAGTGGTGGTTCGCGCTTCTGGTCGTCGATTTCATCGTGCTGATGTGGGTCGGTGCGATGCCGGCGGAAGAGCCTTATGCCACCATCTCGCTGATCGCTTCGGCCTACTGGTTCGCGTATTTCCTGATCATCCTGCCGCTTCTTGGCGTGATCGAGAAACCGCTGCCGCAACCCGCGACGATCGAAGAAGACGTCAACGCCCATTATGGCTCGAAGTCGTCGGGCTACAGCGCCCAACCGGCTGAGTGAGAAGGACCGCATTCATGTTCCGCACGATCACACTCACCGCGCTTGCTGCGCTGGTCATGACCGCAGGCGGCGTTCGCGCCGCCGAGCACGAACGGCATATCGAGGACATCGCCTTTGCCCATGAAGGCCCGTTCGGCAGGTTCGACCAGTTCCAGCTGCAGCGCGGCTTGCAGATCTACACCGAGGTTTGCTCGGGCTGTCACGGCCTCAAGTTCGTGCCGATCCGGTCGCTTGCCGATGAAGGTGGGCCCATGCTGCCGGAAGATCAGGTCAAGGCCTATGCGGCGGGGCTTGATACGGTGATCGACCCGGTCAGCGGCGACGAGCGTGACCGCGAATGGACGGATCCCTTTCCGATCCGTCAGGGCGAGGGCATGGGTCCCGATCTCAGCCTGATGGCCAAGGCACGGGCGGGGTTCCACGGCCCTTACGGCACCGGGATCAGCCAATTGGTCAACGGCATGGGCGGGCCGGAATACATCTACTCGATCCTGACCGGCTATACCGGTGAGGAGAAGGAAGAGTTCGGGACCTATCTGTACGAGAACACCGCCTTCCCCAGCGGCTGGATTGCGATGCCCCCGCCGTTGTCGGATGATTCGGTCAGCTTCGAGGATGGCAGCCCGACCACGCTGCCCGACCTCGCCGAAGATGTGGCGTCGTTCCTGATGTGGACCGCCGAGCCGAAGCTGATGGACCGCCGCTATGCCGGTTTCATCAGCGTGATC
>NCDS01000126.1:1612-8150 GCA_002280315.1 Rhodobacterales bacterium 32-66-7
CTGGGGTCAAGGGCAACCAGGTGGGCTGATCCTTTCGCATGGCCTTGCGACCCAAACCCCCGCGCCCGGCGCGGGGGTTTTCATTTGGGACCAAGATAGCTTTGCAGCGCGTCTGGCGGGTTGGCGAAAAGGGCTGCCGTGCTGACCGGTGCCATTGCCACGCCATCCGCGACAAACACGGTCTGCCCGCCAAGTCCGATGGCATCCTTCGGGTCATGCGTCACCAGCAAAACCAGCGCGGCCACCTCATCCGCAACCTCGCGCACCAGGGCCAGCATCTCGGCCCGCAGCGCCGGGCCAAGTGCGGCAAAGGGTTCATCAAGGAGGAGGAGCGGCCTTGCCCGCAGCAGCGCCCGGGCGAGGGCGGCACGGCTTGCCTGGCCCCCCGACAGTTGTGATGCCCGGCGCGGACCAAGGCCCGACAGGCCGACCCGCTCTAGCGCCTGGTCAACCCGTGCCAGCTCACCTTTGCCCAGCCGAAGATCGGGGCGGAGGCCAAGCCCGATATTCTGCGCAACGGTCAGATGCGGGAACAGGTTCTGCTCCTGAAACAGGATCGTCAGCGGTCGCTCTCCGGGCAGCATCGGGCCAAGGTCATGCCCGTTCCACCGTACTGCCCCGGCGGTCAGCGGCAGGAACCCGGCAATCGCGGCCAGGAGGCTCGACTTGCCCGCGCCGGAGGGGCCCATGAGGACGACCCGTTGGCCGGGGTCAGCCGTCCAGTTCCCGGTCAGACGGAACGCGCCACGGGTCAAGGTCAGATGATCAAGCTGCAGCACGGCGACCCCCAGCCTCACAGACCCAGTAAAGCGCAAAGGACAGAAGGACCAGCAGGACCGAGGCCGCCAGCGCGCCCTCAAGCCGGTAGGCCCCCGCCAACCGCTGGATCAACAGGGGCAAGGTCGCCTGCCCGTCCCCGGCAAAAAGCGTGATCACCCCAAGATCGCCCATCGCCAGGGCAGCGGCAATCCCCGCGCCGAAACCCAGGGGGCGCGCCAGTCGGGGCAGAACCAGCCAGCGCAACCGCGCCCAACCGGCCAGGGCCAGACTGTCGGCCAGACGACCATAGTCCGCCGCCAGCGCCCGCGCCTCGGGCACCAGGATGCGGTACAAAAGCGGCACGGACAGAAGGGTGTTGACCAGAACCGTGACCGGCAGCGCCACCGTCATCGGCGTGACCAGGGGCTGCACCAGCAGGAACAGCCCGGTCCCAAGCACCAGACCCGAGGTCGCCAGCGGCAGCGTCGCCGCAATCTCGACCATTGGGTTTCCCCTGACCGCCCCCAGCGCGAGCGTCAGCGCAACCGCCGTCGCAAGCCCGGCCGAGGCAATTGCCACCGCCACCGACCGACCGGCGGCCGCAAGAACCTCCACCGGCAGGGTTGGCACCCCTGGCAGGCCACGCAGGACGACCGCGAGCATCGGCACGGCCAGGAAGCCGACGGCCAGACCAATCGCCCCGATATCCACAACCCGCCGCCAGCCAGGCGGGCCGGGCAACCGAACCTCTTGCCCCAGCCCAAGACCAAGACCGGAGGGTTGCGCCACCGTCAGCACCAGGATCGCGGCCACTCCGGTAACCACGACCTGCACCAGCGCCAAGGCCGCCGCGCGCCCAAGGTCGAAGTCGAAGCGGACCGCCTGATAGATCGCAAGCTCCACCGTCGTCGCCGCAGGCCCCCCGCCCAGCATCAACGCAGCGGCAAAGCTGGTCAGGCACAGGACCGCGATGATCAGCGCCACGCCCGGCAACACCTCCCGCAGCATCGGGCGTTCCAGATGCCGGGCGATGTCGGCGGGGCGAAAGCCCAGCGATTGTGCCAGACGGACCCGCTCCTGCGGGATCGCCAGCCAGCCGTGCAGGATCATCCGGATCGCCAGCGGCAGGTTCAGGAACACATGGACCAGAATGACCCCCTGCATCCCGAAGATCGAAACCGGCGGCAGACCCGATGCCTGAAGCGTCTGGTTCACGATCCCGGACCGTCCGAAGACCGCGAGCAGCCCCAAGACCGCAACCACCGCCGGCAACAGGAACGGCGCGCCGAGAAGGGTGATGAGCAGCCCCCGCCCGGGAAAGCTGCGCCTGGCGATGGCCCGCGCCACGGGGATGGCAAGACCGGTTGCCAGCGCCGCCGAAACCACAGCCTGCAGGATGGTGAACCGCACCGCCGCCCAATCGGACGGGCCGAACGCAAGCCCCGACCCGCGCCACGCCACCGCAGCCAGCGGCACCAGCACCGCTGCAAGCAAAAGCACCGCAAGGCTCCGGGCAAGCGTCATCGGATCAACGGGTCAGCGCCGCCTGCCATTCCGCCAGCGCCGCATCCCTGACCGACGCCGCCGCATCCGGCGAAAGGTACAGCGAGCTTGCCGGGCGAAACTGGTCGAACCCCCTTGGCAGGCCAGCCGAGGGGAGTTCGGCAGGGTACATCCAGTTGGTCTCGGGGATGACCGACTGCACCGCATCACTCAGAAGGAAGGCAAGAAACCGATCCGCCAGTTCGGGTTGGTCAGACGAGGCCAACTTTCCCGCAACCTCGATCTGCAGGTAATGCCCTTCGTCAAACAGCGCGGCGGCCTTGGTGTCATCACCCTCGGCGATGAGGTGATAGGCGGGTGAGGTGGTGTAGCTCAGGACCAGATCGGCCTCACCGGCCAGAAAGAGGCCGTAAGCCTCGGACCAGCCGGGGGTCACGGTGACGATATTGTCGGCCAGCGCCTCCCAAACCTCCGCCGACCGATCCCCGTAAGCGGCCTTGACCCATAGAAGCAGGCCAAGACCAGGGGTTGAAGACCTTGGGTCCTGAATGACGACCCTCAGATCGCTTTCGGCCAGTTCGGTGAAGGAGGTCGGCGGGTTCTCCAGCTTCCGGTCATGGACAAAGGCGAACCAGCCCCAGTCATAGGGCAGGAACAGCGGGTCGGCATAGGTGATCGGCAGGCCCGTGGCATCGGCAAGACCGTGCGGGGCGAACAGGCCGGTGGCGGTGGCAGCGGCGGTGAGGCTGGTATCAAGACCAAGGACCACGTCCACATCGGTCCCGGCACCTTCCAGCTGCACCCGGGCCAGCAGCGCCGCGCCGTCACCCCCGCCGACAAGGCGCAGGTCGCAGGCACACTCCGCCTCGAACGCAGCCTCGACCGCCGGGCCGGGGCCCCATTCGGACAGGAAGCTGTCATAGGTCAGGACGGTCAGAACGGGGGTGTCCGCCAGCGCCGGGGTGGCGATGGTGACAAGGCCCGCAGCAAGGAGTCTGATGGTCATCGGTCTTCTCCATGATGCGACGGATTGGTCGGGGATGGAGAGACCCATGCACCTTCCCTCCGCCGGTATGATCCGGTTCAGGTTCGACGGGTTCGCATCTCTGCGTCTCAGCCCAGTGGGCACCCCGAGGTATTGGCGAAGATGGGTCAGGCCGGGCCGGGACGCAAGCCCCCGTGGCGCGGCATTTCAGCCCTGCAAACGCGCCAGTGCCTGCGCATGCAAGGCGGGTGGCAGGCACAATACGCCGTTGGCCTGCGCCTTGGCCGTGTTGAAGCGGATTGCAGCACCCGTCCGGTCGCTGACTGTGGCCCCGGCCCGCTCGGCAATCAGACTGCCTGCCGCGATGTCCCACTCCCATGTATCGCGCAGGGTCAGCATGCCGTCGTGCCGCCCTTCTGCTGCCAGACAAAGCCGGTAGGCGAGCGAGGTGCGAAAGCTGCGGGTGACCTCCGGCACCCCGCCGGGCCAAAAGGACGGGTCGAAACTGGCCTTGGTGCCCAGGATCGTGGCACCCTCCAGCCGGTCCCGCGTGCTTGCGGCAATCGGCTCGCCATCCCGCAGCGCGGGTGAGGCGGCAGAGGCGACATAGATCCGGTCCAGCGCGGGCAGATAGACCACCGCCGCCGTGATCCGGCCCTGATGCGCCACGGCGAGGGAATGGGAAAAGCCGTCCTCCCCGGCGATGAAGGCGCGGGTGCCATCGATGGGATCGACGATGAAGACCGAATCCCGGCCAAGACGGGCGGCATCGTCGGGCGTTTCCTCGGACAGCCAGCCATAATCGGGCCGGGCGGAGAGGAGCGTCGCCTTCAGCATGTCGTTCACGGCAAGGTCAGCCTCGGTCACCGGTCCGTGCCCGCCGCCCTTGTCCCAGACCTTCGGCCCGCGCTTCCAGAACGTCAGGGCAATGCGACCCGCCTCCCGCGCGGCGGCGGTCAGAAGCGCCAGATCATGCGCCGGCAATCGTCATCCCCTCGACCAGCAGCGACGGCACCCGATTGGAAAGATACGGGCGGGCGTCATTCGCCGGGATCAGCCGCAAGAGCATGTCGCGCAGGTTCCCGGCCACGGTACATTCGTGCACGGGATGCAGGATCTTGCCGCCCTCAACCCAGAAACCCGACGCGCCGCGCGAATAATCCCCGGTCGTCGGGTTGATGGTAGAGCCGATCATCGAGGTGATCAGCAGCCCCGACCCCATGTCGGCCAGAAGGTCGGCGCGGCTGCGCGCCCCTTGGGTCAGGTCGATGTTGGTGGTTGAGGGCGAGGGTGGCGCCGCCGTCCCCCGCGCCGCATTGCCGGTGGACGCCATCCCCAGCTTGCGCGCCGTCGCAAGGTCCAGCACCCAGCCGGTCAGAACCCCATCCTCGACAATACCGCGCCGCCGCGTCGGCAGCCCCTCGGCGTCAAACGGGCGCGAGGCTGAGGTTCGGCTGCGGTGCGGGTCTTCGATCAGCGACAGGCCCTGCGGCAGGACCTGCTGGCCCAGAAGCTCCCGCGCCCAGGACGACCCCCGTGCGATGGAGGAGCCGTTGATCGCCGACAGAAGATGCCCGATCAGCGAAGACGCCACCCGCTCGTCATAGACCACCGGAAAGGTTCCGGTGGGCGGCTTGACCGACCCGACCCGCTGCAAGGTGCGCTCGGCGGCGAGATGGCCAATCGCCTCGGCGGCGGGCATGTCGGCGGCGTGGGTGCGATACTCGCCCGCATAATCGCGCTGCATGTCGGTGCCCTGACCGGTGAATGCCACCCCAGAGAGCGAGGTCGAGGTCCGGCCATACCCGCCGGAAAATCCGTTGGAGGCGGCCAGATGCATCGACCGCTTGCTGTAGGCGGCGGTCGCCTCAACCTGGGTGATGCCCTTCGCGGCCATGGCAGAGGCCTCAACCCGGCGGGCTGCCTGTTCCAGGGCTGCCGCGCCCGGTTCTGCGGCAGGATCGCTCAGGTCCAGCGTGGCCAGATCCCAGCCGCTGGCCAGTTGGTCAGGCCCGGCAAGCCCCGCATGCGGATCGACCGGCGCTTCGGCGGCCATGGCAACCCCGCGTTCGGCCAGCGCGCGGATCGTCGGTTCGGATATGTCCGAGGCGGAAACGCAAGCCTGCCGCCCGCCGATCAGGACCCGCAACCCGATCTCGATCCCTTCGGAGCGTTCCGCCTGCTCCAGCGCGCCGTTGCGGATCGAGATCGCGACCGAGGTGCCGGACGCCGCCAGCGCATCGGCGCTATCGGCACCCGCAGCGCGGGCGGCATCCAGCAGGGCTTGGGTCAGGTCGGACAGGTAGGCAGTCATGCGGGGCACCTCATTGCTGGGGGTGAGGTAGCCCTGCAGCAGGGGCAGTGCAAGGGCGGGTCAGGCGCGAAGCCGACCCGCCCCCGGCAAGGCCTATTGCAGCTGCTGGCCGTTCGCGAACAGGCCGCCATCCTTGAACTCGATCTCCGAGGTCAGCTCATCCGGGCCGGCACCGGGACGGGCGAACATGCCCATCATCATCCGCGCGCCCATGGCCTGATCCTCGGGCAGAAGACCCATGGCGATCAGGTTGTCGATCAGGGTATTCGCGCCCTTGATGTTGATGGTGATCACACCGGTCGGCGCTGGCACGCCCTGGAACGACACGAGGTCGGTGTTGTCGAAGGTCACGCCACCCTTTGCGTCAACCTCGGCCCCGGCGGCCTTGACCCGCACCTCGTTCAGGTCAAGCGCGCTCAACTCTCCCGGCGGTTCGGCGCCTTCCATCTGGAAGGCGGGGTCCATGATGTCGGCTTTCCAGAAGCCGGTGCCCTTCACGTCGAAGACAAAGCTCGCCGGGTCGCGGGCCAGAGTGGCCCCGGGATCGAACATGCCCCAGACATCTTCAGAGATGGTGAAATCAACCAGCTTGGTCACAAAGGCGAAATCCTGCGGGGTTTCCGACTTGGACACCGGCATCAGGATGCTGAATGCGGTTTCGGAGAAGCCGACGACAACCTCCGGGAACGGAATCTCCGCGCCCGAGGCGGTGAAGCTGCCGGCCTTCAGCGCGGTGCCGTAGCTGACCTTGTCCTTGTCGATCCCCAGCGAGAAATCGCCGCCGTTGATGCCGCCTGCCAGCTTCATCGGGCCGCTTGCGTCGGTGATGTCGAAATCCACCGCCATCGCGCCGAAGCTGAAGTTGCTTTCGGTGGTGAAGCCCTGGTTCAGCGCGGTGGCCATGTTCTCCATCACCTCGGGCTTCAGAAGGTTGGCCTTCGCGCCCCCGGCAAGATCGGTCAGCGACAGGGTCACCG
>NCDS01000127.1 GCA_002280315.1 Rhodobacterales bacterium 32-66-7
GCGGCGAGGCGGCGGAAAAGGGAAGGGGTCAGAGCGCGGAAAGGATCCTGCGCGCGGTGTCGCAGTCCCGCTCCATCTGCGCGACCAGCGCGGGCAGGCCGTCGAATTTCAGCTCTGGCCGCAGATGCTCCACCAGGGCGACCGAGAGGTGCTGGCCGTAAAGGTCGCCCTTGAAGTCGAACAGGAAGGTCTCAAGGTTGGGCCGGTTTTCCCCGAACATCGGCCGGACCCCAAGGCTCGCCGCGCCGTGGTAGCTGCCAGCTTGCGGGCCGGTCAGGACATCGACCAGCACCGCATAGACCCCGAAGCGCGGCAGGTGAAGGCCGTCCAGCGCCATGTTGGCGGTCGGATAGCCCAGCTCTCGCCCCCGCTTTTCGCCGTGGATCACCTCACCTTCGATCCGGTGCCAATAGCCCAGCATCGCCGCAGCCGCACGCGGGTGGCCATCGGCCAGCGCCTGCCGGATGCTGGTCGACGAGATCGCGACCGAGTCATGCTGGATCAGCGGCGCAATCGTGGTCTGGATGCCATGGGCGTCGCACAACCGGACAAGGTCCGCCGCCGTCCCCCGCCGCCCCCGGCCAAAGCAGAAATCCGCGCCGACGACGACATGGGCAACCCCAAGGCCCCCGGCAAGAACCTCCGCGACAAACCCCTCGGGCGTCAGCGCGGCAAGCGTGGCGTCGAACGGCAGTTGATACAGATGCTTTACCCCCAGCCGCGCGAGGCGGTTGGCCCGCGCCTCGGCATTCATCAGGCGGAAGGCCGGGGTATCGGGGGCAAAGTACTGGCGGGGATGCGGTTCGAACGTCACGATCCCAAGAGGCGCGGGCCCGCGTGCAAGGTCGATCACCGCCTGATGGCCCAGATGCACACCATCGAAATTGCCCATCGCGACCGACGCGCCACGCGCTGCCGGGTCCAGCCCCTGCCAGTGAAAATGCTGCAGCATCCCGCCCTTGGTCGGGCGCCTGGCCCGTCAGTTAACCGTCAGTCGAACTTGCGGCTGGGCGCCAGAACCAGCGCCTCACCCTTCAGGACCACGGTTGTACCGACTGCGCAATTGGTTTCAAGGGTCACCCGGCGTTTGGAGTGGTCGATGGCGGTCACCGTCACCTCGGCCCGGACGGTGTCGCCAGGCCGCACCGGGGCCATGAAACGCAGGGATTGGCCCAGATAGACCGTGCCATGGCCTGGAAGCTGCTCGCCGATCACCGCCGAGATCAGGCCCGCCGTCAGCATCCCATGCGCGATGCGCCCGGCAAAAATCGTGTCCTGGGCATAAGCCTCATCCAGGTGGACGGGGTTGCGGTCGGTCGACACCTCGGCAAAAAGCTCGATATCGCGGTCGGTCACGGTCTTGGTCAGATGCCGGGACATGCCGATCTCGATGTCTTCGATGCAGATCGTGCCACGGGGCATGTTGTCCAACATTTGCGCTAGTCCTGTGAGGCCCGGCGCGATTCTAGCATCAGCGGGGCTACGGCACAACCGGCCGCGCAATAATACTGCCCTGTACGCGCCGCTCCGGCACTAAAGTTGCGCAGAGGTTAGCGCAAACGACCCATCGCAAAGGTCGGGGAAAGCTCCCCAACCGCGAGCCACGCTTGCAGAAGATCGGCATCCGGACGCTCCACATCCGGCCCGAAGCGATTTGCCTCGAGCCCGCCGGTGATGAAGAGGGTATCCAGCCCCTCACTGATCCCGCCCTGAATGTCGGTGGCGAACCCGTCACCGATGCACAGGATCTGCGGGTCGGCCAGCGCCGAGGTCTCAGCCAGACGGCGGCGGGCAAGGTCATAGATCGGCGGATGCGGCTTGCCGAAGTAAAGCGCCCTGCCGCCCATCCCCTCATAGGCCAGCGCAAGCGCCCCGGCGCAATAAAGGCGCTGCTCGCCCAGATCGACGATGATGTCGGGATTGGCGCACAGCATCGGCAGGCCCAGCGTCTTGGTCAGAAGCAACGTCGCCCGGTAATCCTCGGGCGTTTCGGTCTGGTCGTCGACAAGCCCGGTGCAGACGATCCCCTCCGCCTCTTTCAGCGCAACCCGGGTGATCGGCGGCTGGGTGGCGGCAAAGGCAGCGAGGTCGGGCGCGAATTCGGTGAAGAACACCTCATCCTTCGGGGCCCCGATATGATGGACCCGGCGACCCACCCCACCCGAAAGCATCCCCATCTGCGCCGCATCGCCCGAGGTCACGACGATATCCCAGGCATCGCGCGGCACACCAAAGCCTGCGATCTGAGTGATCACACTGGCGGCCGGCCGGGGGGAGTTGGTCAGAAGCACGACCGTGCCCCCCGCCGCGCGAAACGCCTGCAAGGCAGCGACCGCAGCCGGAAACGCAACCTTGCCGTTATGGAGACACCCCCAAAGATCGCAGAACACCGCGTCATAGCGGCCCTGAATCTCAGCCAGAGAGTGCAAGATTTCGCTCATCGCCAACCCTTCCTTTCTGGAAAAGTATCCCACGGGGGTCCGGGGGTGTGAAACCCCCGGTTTGCCGCCCCCTCCGATTAAGGAGTCTAGAGTTTCAACGCGGGAATGATCTGCAACTTGCGGCTGACGATGCCGGGCAGCACGACCGTGTCGCCGCTGACCTTCACACCGAACGACGCCTCGGCCATTTGGCGGACCAGATCGTTCGGCACCAGAAGGGTGGCTTCCTCGCGCAGGATGTCGATGACGAAGAGCAGCACCTGATCGGCGCCGTCTGCCTTCGCCACATCCACCATGGACCGCATCAGGCTGGCCTTGCGGTCAAGGACGACGGCAGGAGCGGTGGTCTCCAGCACGCTGATCCGCAGGTCCTTGCCGGCCAGTGCGTATTCCTTGCTGTCCATCCGCAAAAGCGCAGCATCCGAAAAGGCCGAGACATCGGATTTCGCGGCAAACTGCTGCGCCGCAAGGTCGGGGATCGACACGCCCAGATCCGCAGCCAGGCTTTCGGCGACCGCCCGGTCATGCGGCGTGGTGGTGGGGGAGCGGAATTCGAGCGTATCCGACAAAATGCAAGACAGCATCGCCCCCTTGATCGCCGTGGGCGCGCTGGCCACGGCGGGGCCCATAAGGTCGTGAAGGATGGTCGCGGTGCAAGCCAGGGGGCGGATCGTGATCTCGATCGGCGCGCGGGTCTTCAGGCCGCCGACCAGCATGTGATGGTCGATGATCCCCTTGATCTTCGCCTGATGAATGCCGTCGGGCAGTTCGGCCGGGTTGTTCGTGTCGACGATCACCACCTCATCCTCGGCGGTCAGATCGGCGATGATCTCGGGCTGGTCCAGGCCCCAGTGCCGCAGGACAAAGGCGGCCTCGGTGTTGGGCTGGCCCAGAAGGACGGGCTTGGCCGGGGTGCCGGTCCGCGACAGATACCAGGCCCAGATGATCGGCGAGCCGGTGGAATCAGTGTCGGGGGATTTGTGGCCGAGGACGAGCGTGGTCATGTGGATTACCCTTGGGTGGCGTTACGCGGGCGGTATAGGCGAGGGCGCAGCGCTTGTCACGCAAGCAGGTTTGTGGCATTTCGTTCCGGCTGGCAAAGGAGTGTGACGTTATGGACCAGACCGTCTGACGCCCCCGAACCGGGGCAGATCGCGCCGCCTGAAGCGGCGGCTTCCTTCCCCAGATGCCACAGGAGTGCCCTGCAAATGGTGACATCAGCGCTGGCCTAGGGCCGTTCGCGTCGCCGGGTGCAACCCCGGCTGTTCCACTCCAAGACAGGGGCAGATCATGCCGAAGACAAAGACCGGAAAACCCGCCACGGCGGGGCTGAAGCTGTTGCCGAAGGGGCGCGGGTTCGATCCTGCAAGCCTGAAGGGACCGACCGTACCAAAGGGGCCAAAGCTGGTCCCGAAGCGCGGGATGCTGCCCGGCAAGTTTGGCCAGCGTTAGGCGCAGGCCCGGCGCAACCCGCCGCTCATCAAGCCCTTGCGGGCATTCTTCGCGGTCCAGCGAGGACGACCCGCAGGGGAAGGATGAGCGGCGGTCAAGCGTACCCCGCCGGGGCCTTGCGCAAGCCGGGCCACTGGGTGGGTTCGTGGCCCCAGATCAACACGGCCCCGGACCCGCCCATTTCCAGCAGTCTTGCGGCAGAGGTCCGGGCCGCATCCGGGTCGACCGCGTCGCAGAACCCCTCCTCCGGTTCCGAGGCGCGGTTGATCGCATCGGCGGCAAGGATCACCCGTCCGGTTTCAGGCAGGTCGAGGATGGCCGACAGATGGCCGGGCGTGTGGCCGGGCGTGGGGACAAGCAGCAGGCCCGCGCAGATCGGGGTGTCCTGATCGATCAGCACATACTGTGCCTCGGGCCAGTCCATCGGCCGGGCGCTGCCGAAATAGCTGGGGCGAGGGTCGGCACGCTCAAGTCCCGTCATCACGATGGGCGCATGCGTGAACACGCCCAGGCTGCCGACATGGTCTATATGGCCGTGGCTGAGGATCACGAGGTCGATCTCACCGGCGGTCAGGCCAAGGCTTGCCAAAGCCCCCACCGCCGTCTGGCCCGGTCCGAAGTCGATCAGGCGGCCGAAGGCAGGCAAGCCGTCACGGTCGGCGATGCCCGGATCGGTAGCATAGGCGGGGGGAAAGCCGGTATCGAACAGGATGCGACGCCCCAGGGCGGTTTCCAGCAGATAGGCCGGAATGCCGATCACCCGCTCACCACCCCGCACCTCGAAGAGGCCGAGGTCAAGGACCGTCAGCCTGACGAGCCGGTCGTCCAGCGGCAGCGTCAGGGTCACAAAGGCAACGGGGTCAGGGTGAACCCCTCGGCCTCCAACAGCGCCAATACCCCCTCAAGACCCGAAAGATGCAAGGCCCCGAAAGCCGCGAACACCGGCCCTTCGGCGGCAGCATCCAGCAGGACCGAAATCCAGGCCCGGTTGCGCGAGGCCATGAGAAGTTCCTCGAACCGGGCGTATTCGGCATCGACTTCGGCCCGGGTATAGCCGGGCAGGTCGTAGCTCGTGATCCGCATCAGCTCCCAGATCTTGCGGCTTTCCCCGGAGAAGTAGCCGTCGGCCATGGTGACGAAATAGGCGGCGGACTGGTTTTCCAGTGCGAGGGTGGACTGGATCAGGGTGATCTGCTCTGCCTCGGTCATCGCGTCGAAGATTCCAAAGACGGTGTCGAACGGCTCCAGCCCGCGCACCGGCACGCCTGCGGCTTGGGCGGTGTCGATCACCAGACCGTCGAGGCCTTTCGGATCGTTCATCGTCGCCATCGCGCAGGGCGGTATCGCCAGGAGGACGGTGATGTACCAGGGCCGGAACTTGGCGGCCATGAAACCGGGGACACCGCGCAGGGTCAGCGCTTCCGACAGTGCCGACCAGGTCTCCGGCGGCAGGGTCTGCAAAAGCGTCGGCCCCTCCATGATCATGATCTTCGACGGGTCGCGACCGATCAGGTCAAGAAGCTGACGTTCCTCCTCTGGTCCCGCCTCGACGAGAACTGTCGTGGCGGCGGCGATTTCGGGTGTGATCACCTCGAGCATCGGGAAGTGCCTCGGGTCGTCGAAGTGATAGGTGCCGATCAGGGTGATCACCTCATCCCCCCGGGTGGCGCGCCAGTAGTTGCCGGTCGAATAGGGCTGGGCGCTGGTGGCAGCCTCGATCTCGGCCAGCCGGTCGGGCGGCAGGGTGGCGAAGAGGTTCGGCCCCGTGCATTCCGCAGCGGCAGGGGCCGCAAGGACCAGGGTTGCCAGCAAAAGCCGGACAGGACGCATAAGGGACGCAACTGAAAGGGGCATGGGCATTTCTTGATCAGGAGGTCAGGGGTCGGGGCTCAGCGCCAATGGTGGCATCCCGACAGCAAAAGGCAATCCGAAAAGCCAGCGCAGGGGTGGAGGGTGGTTGACAGCGGGCAAGGCATCGCCTACTTCGCAGCCATTAGCACTCATACAAGGTGAGTGCTAATCAAGTTGAAACCTGGAAACTCAAGGGAGTACCCCAGATGGCCTTCAAACCATTGCATGACCGCGTCGTGGTCCGTCGCGTCGAAAGCGAAGCCAAAACCAAGGGCGGGCTGATCATCCCGGATACCGCCAAGGAAAAGCCGGCGGAAGGCGAAGTGATCGCCGTCGGTCCGGGCGCCCGTGACGAAGACGGCAAGCGCATCAAGATGGAAGTCGAAAAAGGCGATCGGATCCTGTTCGGCAAGTGGTCGGGCACCGAGATCAGCCTTGATGGCGAAGATCTCTTGATCATGAAGGAAAGCGATATCCTCGGGATCATTTCCTGAGGGGGAGTCGGGGTAAACCCCGACCTACGCAATTCTTAACCCATTCAAGGAGCTAGCAAAATGGCTGCTAAAGACGTCAAGTTCAACACCGATGCCCGCGACCGCATGCTGCGCGGCGTGAACATCCTCGCCGATGCCGTCAAGGTTACCCTCGGCCCCAAAGGCCGCAACGTGGTCATCGACAAATCCTTCGGCTCGCCCCGGATCACCAAGGACGGCGTCACCGTCGCCAAGGAAATCGAGCTTGCCGACAAGTTCGAGAACATGGGCGCGCAGATGGTGAAGGAAGTCGC
>NCDS01000128.1 GCA_002280315.1 Rhodobacterales bacterium 32-66-7
GCGCCGAGTGGGAGGCCTTGTGCGACGGCTGCGGCAAGTGCTGTCTGAACAAGCTTGAATATGAGGATACCGGTGAGATTGCTTATACTCGCGTCGCCTGCCGGTTGCTGGATGGCGACGCCTGCCAGTGCATGGATTACCCGAACCGCAAGATGCATGTGCCGGAATGCGTGGTGCTGACACCGAAGACGCTGCCGAAGATCGCCTATTGGATGCCTGCGACCTGCGCCTACAAGCTTCTGTATCAAAAGAAGAAGCTGCCGAACTGGCACCCTTTGGTCACCGGCGACCCCGAAAGCACGCACAAGGCCGGGCAGTCGGTGCGGGGGATCACGGTGCCCGAAACCCAGATCCCCGAGGATGACTGGGAAGACTACCTGATCGAGGAAACGCCCTGATGCGCTTTGCTTCCGACAACGCCTCGGGTGCCGCACCCGAGGTTCTGGCCGCCGTGGTCGCGGCCAATGCAGGCCATGAGCGGTCCTATGGCGCCGATGCTGCGATGGCGCGGGTGACCTCGCTGGTCCGCGACCTCTTTGAGGCGCCAGAGGCTGCGGTGCATCTGGTGGCAACCGGCACGGCAGCGAATGCGCTGGCGATTGCGACGCACTGCCCACCCTGGGGTGCGGTCTTCTGCCACGCCCACGCCCATGTCGCCGAAGACGAATGCAACGCGCCCGAGTTCTACTCGGGCGCGAAGCTGGTGCTGGTCCCGGGTGAACACGGCAAGATCACCCCCGCGACGCTTGACGCCACCCTTGCCCGAATCGGGACCGGTGGCGTGCATGGTGTGCAGCGCGGCATGCTGACGCTGACCAATGTGACCGAGGCGGGGACGGTCTATACCCCGGCCGAGATTGCCACGCTGACCGGGCTTGCCAAGCAGCATGACCTGCCCTGCCACCTGGACGGCGCGCGCTTTGCGAATGCGCTGGTTGCCACGGGGGCGACCCCGGCTGAGATGACCTGGAGGGCCGGGATCGACGTTCTGTCCTTGGGTGGCACCAAGAACGGCTGCCTTGGGGTCGAGGCGGTGGTGCTGTTCGATCCGGCAAAGTCCTGGGAGCTGGAGCTGCGCCGCAAGCGGGGCGGGCATCTTTTCTCCAAACACCGGTTCCTCTCGGCGCAGATGGAGGCTTGGTTGCAGGGTGACCTCTGGCTGCGGCTGGCGACACAGGCGAACGCGATGGGCCAGCGGCTGGCGCAAGGGCTGCAGGCGCGGGACGTTACGGTGCCAAACTCTCCCGCCAACATGATGTTTCCCGAATGGTCCCCTGGCACCCATGACCGGCTGGAAGCGGCGGGTGCAGTCTACTACCGCATGCCCGCGCCCGAAGGCCGCGAACGCGCGCGTCTGGTGACCAGCTGGTCCACGACAGAGGCCGATGTCGACCGGTTCCTGGCGTTATTCTGACCGCCCCCCCACCCTCTCCCTCCCCCACGAGGGGGGAGGGAAGCGCGTAGCCCCGAAGGGCCGGTTTCGGCCTTCGCATTTGCAGAAGAATCGCCGTCACTCCGGCAACGCGCCGGTTTGCATCTGCCGGTTCGGATGGTAAGCGAAGGCACCGTCACGAATCCGTCATCCGGAGATCTCATGCCCGCCTTGACCGAACCGAAGCTGATCTCCGGGAACGCGAACCTGCCCCTGGCCAAGTCCATCGCGCGCCGCATGTCGATGCATCGGGGGATGAGCGTCAATCTGGTCGATGCGCGGGTCGAACGGTTCAACGATCAGGAGATTTTCGTCGAAGTGTTCGAGAATGTGCGGGGTGAGGATATGTATGTCATCCAGCCCACCTCGAACCCCGCGAATGACAACCTGATGGAGCTTCTGATCATGGTCGATGCGCTCCGCCGGTCTTCGGCCGCGCGGATTACTGCCGTGATCCCCTATTTCGGCTATGCCCGCCAGGACCGCCGCGCCAAGGCCCGGACTCCGATCTCGGCCAAGCTGGTGGCGAACCTGATTACCCAGGCCGGGGTTGACCGGGTGCTGACGCTGGACCTTCATGCCACGCAGATCCAGGGGTTCTTCGATATCCCGGTCGACAACCTTTACGCCGCGCCGATCTTTGCGCTGGATATCGAGCATCACTTCAAGGGCAAGATGCAGGACCTGATGGTGATCTCGCCCGACGTGGGCGGTGTGGCCCGGGCGCGGGAGTTGGCGCAGCGGATCGGTGCGCCGCTCGCCATCGTGGACAAGCGGCGCGAAAAGGCGGGGGAGGTGGCCGAGATGACCGTGATCGGCAACGTCACCGGCCGCACCTGCATCATCGTCGACGACATCTGCGACACCGCAGGGACGCTGTGCAAGGCGGCCGAAACGCTGATGGAGGCTGGCGCGGTAGAGGTGCACAGCTACATCACCCACGGCGTGCTTTCCGGCCCGGCGGTGGAGCGGGTCGGAAACTCGGTGATGAAATCGCTGGTGATCACGGATTCGATCGAACCGGGCGACGCGGTCCGCGCCGCGCGCAACATCCGGATCGTGCCGACCGCCCCGATCTTTGCCCAGGCGATCCTGAACATCTGGGGCGGCATGTCGGTATCGTCCCTGTTCGAGACGGACACCCTCGTCCCGATCTACGAAGGGCTTTACCAGCGCCCCTGACCGGCGGCTATGGCACGTCCCAGACATCCTCGTCGCGGGTCGCACCGATGGCCAGCCAGTCGGCGCGCACCCGGGCAACACGGGTGTCACCCCAGGTGCGGAACACGATCTCGAACCCCTCGGCGGTGACGTTCTCGGCGGCGATATCGACGCGAGAGTTGCTTTGGCTCGCGATGTCCCACATCGAAATGCCGATGCTGACCACGGGCGGCGCGCCGAACCCTTCGGCAAAGCGCTGGGTCTGGCGCACCTCACGCGGGCCGGAGCCGGTCCACATCGCGCCGCCGTCAACGAAATCCGCAAACAGGATGCGCGACCCCTGGTCCACCCCCAACCCGCTGCCAAATCTTTTCACGGCCAACCCAATACTCGACAAGACCTGAATGTGTATAGTCGGTGGCTGCGTCGCAGGCAACAAACGAAAGCGGCCCCGCGTCACGGGGCCACATGTCTTGCTTGAATCCGGGGGCTACAACCCGGCGGCGGCGCGGATTGCCTGAAAGTCGGCTGCGGTCTTGTCAGCCACGTCCCGGTCCTGACCGGGGACGGCGTTTGCCATCAACTCATCCAGTTTCGCCGCCGTCAGATCAGCCATCGGTATCGCCATCTCGGCCAGGACCGACACGCTTTTCTGGCCGATCTCGGCAAAGCCGCCGGTCACGACAAACGCCTTGGTGCCATCCGCGGCCACGACCCGCAGGATGCCGGGCCGCAGGCTGGTGATCGTCGGCTCATGGCCTTCCATCGCGGTCATGTCGCCGGCAACGCCGGGAAGCTGCACCTCGGTCGCGGCATAGGACGCAAGCCTGCGTTCAGGGCTGACCAGATCGAATTGCACCGTCTCTGCCATCACGCCCCCCTCAGGCCGCAGCCGCGGCGAGTTTCGCGGCCTTGGCCTTCACATCCTCGATGTCGCCGACCATGTAGAAAGCGGCTTCCGGCAGGTGGTCATATTCACCGGCAACCACGGCCTTGAAGCTGGCGATGGTCTTTTCCAACGGCACCTGCACGCCGGGCGAGCCGGTGAAGACCTGCGCCACGTCGAACGGTTGCGACAGGAAACGCTGGATCTTCCGGGCGCGGGCCACGGTCAGCTTGTCCTCTTCGCTCAGTTCGTCCATGCCAAGGATGGCGATGATGTCCTGCAACGACTTGTAGCGCTGCAACATCCCCTGCACCGAACGGGCCACATCGTAATGCTCCTGCCCCACGACCAGGGGGTCAAGGATACGGGAGGTGGAGTCCAAGGGGTCCACCGCCGGATAGATCCCAAGCTCCGAAATCGCGCGGCTAAGAACCGTCGTCGCATCAAGGTGCGCGAACGAGGTCGCAGGTGCCGGGTCGGTAAGGTCGTCGGCGGGCACGTAGATCGCCTGCACCGACGTGATCGACCCCGCCTTGGTCGAGGTGATGCGTTCCTGCAGCGCGCCCATGTCGGTCGCCAGCGTCGGCTGATAGCCCACGGCAGACGGGATACGGCCAAGCAACGCCGACACTTCCGAACCAGCCTGGGTGAAGCGGAAGATGTTGTCCACGAAGAACAGCACGTCCGTCCCCGACTGGTCGCGGAACTGTTCGGCAATCGTCAGGCCGGTCAGCGCCACGCGGGCACGCGCGCCCGGCGGTTCGTTCATCTGGCCATAGACCAGCGCCACTTTCGACTTGGTCAGGTCGTCGATGTTGATGACGCCCGATTCGATGAATTCGTGGTAAAGGTCGTTGCCTTCACGCGTCCGCTCGCCCACACCGGCGAAGACGGAATAGCCGGAGTGCACCTTGGCGACGTTGTTGATCAGCTCCTGAATCAGAACCGTCTTGCCGACGCCCGCACCGCCGAAGAGGCCGATCTTGCCGCCGCGCGAATAGGGGGCCAGCAGGTCGATGACCTTGATGCCCGTCTCCAGGATCAGCGCATCGGTCGCCTGATCGGCAAAGGCCGGGGCGGGCTGGTGGATGGCGCGGCGTTCGGTATGGGCAACCGGGCCCTTTTCGTCGATCGGCTCACCGATGACGTTGATGATCCGGCCCAGCGTCCCGTCACCGACCGGAACCGAGATCGGCGCACCAAGGTCGCTGACCGGGGCCCCGCGCACGAGGCCTTCGGTCGCGTCCATCGCGATGCAGCGGACGGTGCTTTCGCCCAGATGCTGGGCCACTTCCAGCACCAGACGCTTGCCGTTGTTCGTCGTTTCCAGCGCGTTCAGGATCGCGGGCAGCGCGCCATCGAACTGCACGTCGACCACGGCGCCGATGACCTGGGTCACCTTGCCGGACGCTGCAGCGGCGGCGGATGCTTTCGGGGCTCTTGCCATGTGTCTTTACTCCGGGTTCGTCAGAGCGCCTCGGCGCCCGAAATGATTTCGATGAGTTCCTTGGTGATCGCGGCTTGACGGGACCGGTTGTACTGGATCGTCAGCTTGTTGATCATGTCGCCGGCGTTGCGGGTTGCGTTGTCCATCGCGGACATCCGCGCGCCCTGTTCGCTGGCGCCGTTTTCCAGAAGCGCGGTGAAGACCTGCGTCGCGATGCTGCGCGGCAGAAGGTCGGCCAGGATCACCTCTTCCGAGGGTTCGTAGTCGTAAAGCGCCGTCGTGGCACCGCCTTCGAACCGGGCCGGGATGATCTGCTGCATCGTCGGGATCTGGCTGATCACCGACTGGAAGCGGTTGTAGAAGATCGTGACCACATCGACGCTGCCATCTTCGAACGCGGCGTTGACCTGACGGGTGATCGTCTGCGCATTGCCGTAGCCGACGCGCTTGACCTCCCCCAGGTCGACATGGCCGACGAAGGCCGCCGACCAGTCGCGCTTCAGCTGTTCGCGGCCCTTCTTGCCAACGGTCAGCATCTTCACGGTCTTGCCCTGCGCCACCAGTTCGTTCGCCCGCGCCCGCGCCAGTTTCACGATGGAAGAGTTGAAGCCGCCGCAAAGGCCGCGCTCACCGGTCATCACGACCAGAAGATGCACCTGATCGCGGCCGTTTCCGGCCAGCAGCCTTGGCGCATCGTCGCCAGTGCCGACACCGGCGGCCAGCGCCGACATCACTGCTGTCATCCGCTCGGCGTAAGGGCGGGCGGCTTCGGCAGCCTCTTGCGCGCGACGCAGTTTCGCCGCGGCGACCATCTGCATCGCCTTGGTGATCTTGCGCGTGTTCTTGACACTGCCGATCCGGTTCTTGAGCGCCTTGAGGCTGGGCATCTGCCTACTCCTTCAGGGGGCTCAGGCGAAGGTCTGGGCGAAAGCGTCAAGCGCGGCGCGGATCGCTTTTTCCAGATCGCCCGCCACCTTGCGGTCATTCTTGGTGATGTCGTCCAGCAGCGCCTTGCCCGGGCCGCGCAGGTGCTTCAAGAGCCCCGCCTCGAACCGGTTGACGTCCTTGACGGCGATCTTGTCGAGATAGCCGCTGGTGCCCGCATAGATCACGACAACGATCTCGGCATTGGTCATCGGCGCGTACTGGTTCTGCTTCATCAGTTCCGTCAGACGCGCGCCCCGGTTCAGAAGCTGCTGGGTCGAGGCGTCGAGGTCCGAGCCGAACTGCGCAAAGGCGGCCATCTCACGGTACTGCGCCAGCTCCAGCTTCACCTTGCCCGCGACCGACTTCATCGCCGAGGTCTGGGCGGAAGACCCCACCCGCGACACCGACAGACCGGTGTTCACGGCAGGACGGACGCCCTGATAGAAGAGTTCCGTCTCAAGGAAGATCTGCCCGTCGGTGATCGAGATCACGTTCGTCGGGATATAGGCCGACACGTCACCGGCCTGCGTTTCGATGATCGGCAGTGCTGTCAAGGAACCGGACTTGAAATCCTCGTTCAGCTTGGCGGACCGCTCCAGAAGGCGGCTGTGCAGGTAGAACACGTCGCCCGGAT
>NCDS01000129.1 GCA_002280315.1 Rhodobacterales bacterium 32-66-7
GATCCGCCGCCCGAACCCCGGTGCCGCCTACAACGTCTGCGACGACAACCCCGCCCAGCCAGAAGAGGTTCTAAGCCACGCCGCCCGCCTCCTCGGCCTGCCCGACCCGCCCGCGATCCCCTTCGATCAGGCCGAGATGTCGCCAATGGCGCGCAGCTTTTACGGCGAGTCCAAACGCACCCGCAACGACCGCATCAAGACCGAGCTGGGGGTAGAACTGCTTTATCCTGACTATCCAGCTGGACTGGCCGCCCTGCTCCGCGACGAAAACCCCTGAAACTTTGACTAAAATTTTCATCCTTTCTGCCAAAATATCCCACGGGGGGTCCGGGGGGTGTGAAACCCCCGGCTGTCCGCCACAAACTCCGCTCTATTGGGCGGCAACCCCGACGGCCTGACCGCTCAGACTGGCCTCGGTCACCGAAGACAGCGCCAAGGCCGCCGCCCCATGGGCCCAGAGCAAATCCCCCCAGGCGTGAATCTCGATCGGCGGGCGGGGGCGGCCGGTGGCGATGGCCAGGTTGTCCATCTCGGCCAGGGTCTCGGCGGCGTAAAGATAGTCGTAGCGCATCCGCTCACCCGACAGGATGATCAGCGCCGGATCGAACAGGTTGATCACGTTCGACAGCCCGACCGCGAGATACCGCCCGGCGCGGCGGAAGATCGACTTTGCCGTCACGTTGCCCGCCTTGGCGTGATCATAAAGGCTTTCCAGCAGCACCGCGATCGACTGCCCCTCCTTGTGCCCCCAGTTGAGCGCGGTCGTCGCCTCCCGCGCGAGGGCGTAATCGGCGACATAAGCCTCCAGACAGCCACGCTGGCCGCAGCGGCAGAGGGCACCGTCCAGCTGCACCTTGGTATGGCCAAGCTCCATCCCCAGCCGCCGCGCGCCGCGGTAGATCCGGTGGTTCAGCACGAACCCCATCCCGACGCCATGTTCGATGGTGACCACGGCGAAATCGGCCAGACTGCGCCCGGCGCCGAACCACAACTCGGCCAGCGCGACAAGGTTCGCGTCATTGTCGATGGTGACGGCCAGGCCCAGACGACCAGACGCCAGCGCCGCGAGGGGAACCGCCCGGTCCACCAGGACCGAGGACCAAAGCACCATCCCCTCCGCCGAATCGACAAACCCGGGCACACCCACGCCGACCGCCGAAAGCTCGGCCCGCGCCATGCCGGCCTTGGCGCAGACCCGGTCCAGCAGGGTTTCCACCGCGTCGAGCATGTCACCGACCGACATCGGCCCGGGACGGCGCGGGATCACGTCATCGGCGATCAGCTTGCCCGCGAAATCGACCACGACCGCCGTGTGTTCGCGGTCGGAAAGCTTCATCCCCACCACATGATGCGCGGCAGCCCGCACCCCCAGAGCCACCGCCGGACGGCCGCGCCCAGGCTCACCACGCGGGGCGGCGACCTCTTCGATCAGCCCCGCCTCGATCAACTCACCCGTGATGGTTGTGACCGAGGCCGGGCTGACGCCAAGGTCCTTGGCCACCTGCACCCGCGGGGCAAGCCCGGCGGCGCGCACATGTTCGAACACCTGCTGGCGCAACGGGCGCAAGAGGTCCGACACCGGCGAGATCAGCGGACCCACGCCCACCCGCTCCTCCCCGGGCCTGCCGCTCGGCCTGCCGCTCGGCCCTGGGCGCGCGTCGGGTCGGATTGCGCTGGGCGGCATTACTTCAGTCTCCAAACTTAAACTGCGCCACTCTACAACGATCCGGCCCCCTGGCGAAACCGGGCATGCAGAAATCAGCTGGCTCACCGGTCCGCGCAAGGGTTGCCCACCAGTTTTATTTTGACAACCAGAATTGTCGGCTGCACCATTTTCCAAGGCCCGCAGGGGAGGTTCTTTCATCACATCGCGGGCCGAACAGGGAGAGCATCGTGCGCAGAGTTGTTTTCACCGCCATTCTGGTGGCCGTTTCGATATCATCGGCAGCCGTGGCGGAAGGCCGCAAGATCGGCGTCTCCTGGTCGAACTTTCAGGAGCCGCGCTGGAAGTTCGATGCCGCCGCGATGCGCTCATCGATCCAGCGCGACGGGAATGAGTATATCTCGGCCAATGCCGAAGCCTCGACCGAAAAGCAGCTGGACGATATCCGCACCATGATCGACGCCGGGGTCGAGGCGCTGGTGATCCTGCCCGTCGATCGTGAGGCGATCCTGCCTGCGCTGGATTGGGCCGCCGAGGCGGGCATCCCCGTCATCAGCTACGACCGCCTGATCGAGGATGAGCGGGTGTTCTACATCACCTTCGACAATGTCGGCGTCGGCCGCATGATCGCCGCCATCATCCGCCAGGAACAGCCAGACGGCAATTACGTGATCCTGAAGGGCGACCCCAGCGACGCCAACGTCGGTTTCCTGCGCCAGGGCATGGAAGAGGTGCTGGGGGCAGCCATCGCAGGCGGGACCATCACCATCGTCGGCGAAGCCAACGCCGACGGGTGGAGCCCGGACAGCGCCTTCACCGCGATGGAGCAGATTCTGGCCGACACCGGCAACGAGGTTGACGCGGTACTGGCGCAGAACGACGGCATCGCCGGCGCGGTGATCGAGGCGCTGGCGGCGCAAGGCATGGCGGTTCCGGTCGGCGGTCAGGACGGCGACCCTGCCGCGCTCAACCGGGTGGCGCGGGGCACGCAGGTCGTCTCGGTCTGGAAGAACAACCGCGAGCTTGGCAAGGTCACCGGCAAGATTGCAGGCCTTCTGGCCGACGGGGTCGAGATGAGCCGCATCCCCGACTCCAGCCGCTTTACCGGCGGCGAAAAGGGTCTGACCTACAACGCGATCCTGCTGAACCCGACCCCGATCACCAAGCAGAACCTGGACGAGGTGATCAAGGCCGATGTCGTTACAAGGGCCGAGGTTTGCGTCGGCGCGGTGGCAGGCGTCAGCGGCTGCTGAAACGCGCAGGGAGGGGCTTGGCTGGCCGCGCAACAGGCGTCGGTCCGGCGACGCCGCCGCGCAGCAACTTTTTATTTTGACAACTGAATTTAATCGCGGCTATTTTTCGCCCGTTCCGGCGAATCTGCCGGGCCGGCCATTTGCTGGCCGACACACTAGGGAGGATACCAATGCGTAACGCAATTCTCGCCGCCATCATCGCGGTGACCGGTTTCTCGTCGGCTGCGCTGGCAGAAGGCAAGAAGATCGGTGTTTCGTGGGCCCAGTTCCAGGAAGAGCGCTGGAAGATCGACGAAGCGGCGATGAAAGCTGCGATCGAGGCTGCCGGCAACGAATACGTCTCGGCTGACGCGCAGGCTTCGGCTGAAAAGCAGATCTCGGACATCGATGCGCTGATCGCACAGGGCGTTGACGCACTGATCATCAACGCCTGGGACAAGGACGCCATCGCACCGGCCATCGAGAAAGCCGCTGCCGAAGGCATTCCGGTCGTCGGCTATGACCGCCTGATCGAAGACGACCGCACCTTCTATCTGACCTTCGACAACGTCGGTGTCGGCCGCATCATCGCCGAGCAGGTGTTCGCCGTTGCCCCCAAGGGCAACTACGCGATCATCAAGGGTGACCCGGGTGACCCGAACGTCGGCTTCCTGCGTCAGGGCATGGAAGAAGTCATCGGCGCTGCCGTGGCTTCAGGCGACATCGTGATCGTCGGCGAAGCGAACTCGGACGGCTGGAAGCCGGAGAATGCCCAGAAGAACATGGAGCAGATCCTGACCTCGGCCAACAACGAGGTTGACGCGGTTCTGGCGCAGAACGACGGCATGGCCGGTGGCGCTGCTGCAGCACTTTCTGCCCAAGGCCTGAACGTGCCGCTGGGTGGCCAGGACGGCGACCTTGCAGCGATCAACCGGGTTGCCCGCGGCACCCAGACCGTTTCGGTCTGGAAGAACGCGCGTGACCTTGGCGCTCGCGCTGGTGAAATCGCCGGTCTTCTGGCCAACGGCACCGCCCTTGACGCGATCCCGGGTGCCACCAAGTTCTCGGGTGGCGAAAAGGGCGTCGAGATGAACGCGATCCTTCTCGACCCGACCCCGATCACCAAGGACACGCTGAACCTTGCGATCGATGCCGGCCACATCACCAAAGAGGCAGCCTGCGAAGGTGCCATGGACGGCGTCGCTGCTTGCCAGTGATCTGACCTGATCGTCCGGCGCCATCCGTCACGGGTGGCGCCGGTTCCTTCCTTCTGGCAGTTGGCCCGTCCCTAGCGGAGCGTGGCCGGAGCGCACCCCGCGCCCGGCGTCAGCCAAGCCATCCCTCTCTCAGGCTGGACGAGGACATGACCGACGCACCCCAGACCCACTCCCCCCAGGTGCCGCTTGAAAGCGGATTTACCCGCTTTCTCCGCGCGACCGAGATCGACCCGAGGCTTCTGGGCATGCTGGGCGCGCTTCTGCTCATCTGGGTCGCGTTCGAGGCTTACGCCGCCTTCATTCATCATCACCCGCAACATCGATCTGTCGGTCGGGTCGATCATGGGCATGGTCGGCATGTATATGGGCCTGTTGCAGGTCGAATATCTGACGCCCGTCGTCGGGCTTGGGCATCCGTCGCTCTGGATCGTCTCGGTCATCTTCGGCATCGCGATGGGCACCCTGATCGGCGCGTTTCAGGGGGTGCTGATCGCCTTCCTCAACATCCCATCCTTCATCGTCACGCTGGGCGGGCTTCTGGTCTGGCGCGGCGCGGCGTTTCTGGTGGCCGGTGGCCGGACGATTGCGCCGATGGATGAAACCTTCGCACTCCTCGGCGGTGGATCGTTCGGCGCGCTGGGCGAAACGGGAAGCTGGATCTTCGCCGTCATCGCTTGCGCCTTCGTCGTCTGGGCCTTCGTCAACGGCCGGAAATCGCGGCAGAAGCACGGCTTCGCCCTCCGCCCGGTCTGGGCCGAGACTTTCGTGATCGGCCTGATCTGCACAGTCATCATCGGCGCGACCGCCATCGTGAACAGCTACATCTGGCCGAAGGGCAATATCGAGAAATACTATGCCTCGATCGGGCAGGAACTGCCGGAATGCGCCAAGGACAATGACACGATCTATCAGGGTGTCTGCGCAAGCTTCGGCCACGGCTTTGCCTATCCGGTGCTGATCATGATCGCGGTGGCCATCGCCATGACGATCCTGATGACCCGCACCCGCTTTGGCCGCTACGTCTTTGCCATCGGCGGCAACCCCGAGGCGGCGGCCCTGTCCGGCATCAACACCCGCGCGATGACCGTGAAGATCTTCGCGCTGATGGGCGGGTTGGCCGGGGTCGCGGCGATCATCGGTGCGGCACGGCAAAACTCGGCCACCAACGCGATGGGGCAATTGGATGAGCTTTACGTGATTGCCGCCGCCGTCGTGGGGGGAACCTCGCTTGCAGGCGGCGTCGGCACGATCTATGGCGCGATCATCGGTGCCTTGATCCTGACCAGCTTGCAGACCGGCATGGTGCTGATCGGCTTCGGAGACGGGTCCTACCAGCGGATCGTGATCGGCGTCGCCCTTGTCCTCGCCGTGTGGCTGGACATCGTTTACCGCAAACGCATCAAGTAAGGGGCCAGGATCATGGTAGACAGAACCGGAACCCCGCTGGTCGAACTGCGCGACATCTCCATCGCGTTCGGCGGCATCAAGGCGGTGGATCACGTCACGGTCGATCTTTTCCCGGGTGAGGTTGTGGGCCTTCTGGGCCACAACGGCGCGGGCAAATCGACGCTGATCAAATGCCTGTCGGGCGCCTATCAGAAGGACTCCGGCCAGATCCTGATCAACGGTGAGGAGGTTGAGATCAACGATCCCCGCGACGCCCGCGCCCTGAATATCGAGACGATCTACCAGACGCTGGCGCTGGCCGACAACCTCGACGCCGCCTCGAACCTGTTTCTGGGGCGTGAGCTGGTCGGAAAGATGGGTTTCGTGGACGAATCGGCGATGGAGGCGGAGACGCGCAAGATCATGGGCCGCCTCAACCCCAATTTCCGCAAGTTCAACGTGCCGGTCAACATGCTCTCGGGCGGGCAGCGCCAGTCGGTCGCCATCGCCCGCGCGGTCTACTTCAACGCCAAGATCCTGATCATGGACGAACCGACCGCCGCCCTCGGGCCCCATGAGACGCAGATGGTGTCGGAGCTGATCCAGGAGTTGAAGGCACAAGGCATCGGCATCTTCCTGATCGAACACGACATCCATAACGTGATGAAGCTGTGCGACCGCGCGTCGGTGATGAAGAACGGCCAGCTTGTCGGCACGGTCGACGTGGACAAGGTGACCGACGAGGATATCCTTGGCATGATCATCCTGGGCAAGAAGCCGGCGCTGGCGGCCTGAGATGTTCATCGGCCTCGACCTTGGCACCTCGGGTCTGAAGGGCATCCTGATCGACGAAGACCAGACCGTCCTCGCCGAGGCGACAGCCCCCCTTACCGTCTCCCGCCCCGCCGAGGGGTGGAGCGAGCAAGCCCCGTCAGACTGGATCACCGCGGCCGAGGCTGTGCTGGACCAGTTGTCCGCCAGGGGCCTGGGATCGGTCCGCGCCATCGGGCTTTCCGGCCAGATGCACGGGGCGACGCTGCTTGATGCAAGGGATGAGGTTCTGCGGCCCTGCATGCTCTGGAACGACACCCGCGCCCATGCCGAGGCGGCGGAGATGGACGAAGACCCGATGTATCGCCGCATCATCGGCAACATCGTGTTTCCCGGCTTCACCGCGCCGAAGGTAGCCTGGGTCAAGGCGCATGAGCCGCAGGTCTGGGGCCGGATCGCCAAGGTGCTGCTGCCCAAGGACTACCTCCGCCTCTGGCTGACGGGGGAGCATGTCGGCGACATGTCGGATGCTTCGGGGACCGCCTGGTTCGACGCCGGGCGGCGGGACTGGTCGGATGATCTTCTGGCGGCCTCAGGGTTCAGCCGGGCGCATATGCCACGGCTGGTCGAAGGCTCCGCCCCCTCGGGCACGATGCGCGAAGGCCTGGCGGCGCGCTGGGGTCTGCCTGCGAATGTCATCGTGGCGGGTGGTGGCGGGGACAACGCCGCCTCGGGCGTGGGCGTCGGCGTGGTGCGGCCGGGTGAGGCGTTCGTGTCGCTTGGCACCTCGGGTGTGCTGTTTGCGGTGAATGCCGGATATCAGCCCGACCCGGCCTCTGCCGTGCATACGTTCTGCCATGCGGTGCCGGATACCTGGCACCAGATGGGCGTGATCCTTGCCGCCACCGATGCGCTGAACTGGTACGCGCGGCTGGTGGGCCAGGATGCCGCTACCCTGACGGGCGAGCTTGGGCCGCTGCAAGCGCCGAAGAAGACCGTGTTCCTGCCCTATCTGGGCGGTGAGCGGACGCCGATCAACGCCCCCAACATGCGCGGGGCGTTCACGGGGTTGGAGCATGTGACCGACCGCCAATCCGCCACCCGCGCGGTGCTGGAAGGCGTCGCCTTCGCCTTTCGCGATTGCCGCGATGTGCTTGCGGCCACCGGGACCAGTCTGAACACCCTACTGGCGGTCGGCGGCGGGTCGCGCTCGGACTACTGGCTGTCGGCGATTGCCACCGCTTTGGGCGTGCCGTTGCAGGTCCCGGTCGCGGGCGATTTCGGCGGCGCTTACGGGGCCGCTCGGCTGGGCCTGATGGCCGCCACCGGTGCCGGGGCCGAGATTGCCACCCTGCCAAAGATCGCCCGGGTGATCGAACCCGACCCCACCCTTGCCGCCGCATTCGACGCAGGCCACGCCCGGTTCCGCGCCGCCCAATCCGCCATCCGAGGACTCACATTGCCGTCGCCTATTGGCACAGCTTCGCCTGGCCCGGCGGTGACCCCTTCGGCGGCCAGACGTTTGACCGCCCCTGGTTCGGCGACACCATGGCGCTGGCCAGGCTCAAGGCCGACGTCGCGTTCGAGATGTTCGATATCCTCGGCCAGCCGTTCTACTGCTTCCACGACGCCGACATGCGGCCCGAAGGCAAGACGTTCGCCGAAAGCCTGAAGAACCTGAACGAGATGGCCGATTACATCGGCGAAAAGCAGACGCGGCACAAGGCAAAGCTTCTGTGGGGGACCTCCAACCTGTTCTCCCACCGGCGCTGGATGTCGGGGGCGGCGACGAACCCCGACCCGGATGTCTACGCCTATGCCGCCGCCACGGTGAAGGCGAACATGGACGTGACGCACCGGCTTGGCGGGCAGAACTACGTCCTTTGGGGCGGGCGCGAGGGGTATGAGACGCTTCTGAACACCGACCTGAAGGCCGAGCGTGCCCATGCCGGGCGGTTCCTGCAACAGGTCGTCGATTACAAGCACAAGATCGGCTTCAAGGGCGCGATCCTGATCGAGCCGAAGCCGCAGGAGCCGTCGAAGCACCAGTACGACTACGACGTCGCCACGGTCTACGGCTTCCTCAAGGAGTTCGGGCTGGAGCGTGAGGTTCAGACCAACATCGAACAGGGCCACGCGATCCTTGCCGGGCATTCGTTCGAGCATGAGATCGCGACGGCGGCGGCGCTGGGCATCTTCGGGTCGATCGACATGAACCGGAATGACTACCAGTCCGGCTGGGACACCGACCAGTTCCCGAACAACCATGCGGAGAAGGCGGTGGCGTTCTACGAGATCCTGAAAGCCGGCGGCTTCACCACCGGCGGCGTGAACTTCGACGCCAAGATCCGCCGCCAAAGCCTTGACCCGGAGGATCTGATCCTCGCCCATGTCGGCGGCATGGACACCTGCGCCCGCGCGCTGAAATCTGCCGCCGCGCTGATGGAAAGCGGCGAGATGGAGGCTGCCGTGAAGGCGCGCTATGCCGGATGGGACGACCCGAAGGCACAGGCGATGCTGACAGGCTCGCTTGAGGCCGCCGCCGCGCGGGTCATCGCCGAGGGGTTGGAGCCGCAGCCGAAATCCGGGCGGCAGGAACGGCTGGAGAATCTCTGGAACCGCTACGTCTGAAGCGGTGGTTCGTCCTGCGCGCTGTCGTTGGCCAACCGGCGGTGCACGCTGCCAGGGGGGTCCTTCCGCAACTGCTCGTCCAGCTCGGCGTTGATCGCGCCGCCCAGAAGCACCGCCCAGACGCTGAGGTATAGCCAGGTCATCAGGATGATCGCCGCCCCGATGGAGCCATAGATCGCGTTGTAGCTGTTGAAGTTCGCAAGGTAGACCGAAAACCCGATCGACACCCCCGCCCAGGCCAGCGTGGCCACAAGGACGCCCACCGATATCCAGGGGGACCGGAACCCGCCTTCGACGTTCGGCCCGAAGCGGTAGAGGATCGACAGGCAGGTCAACACCAGGATGAACATCGCCCCCCAGGGCAGGACCTTGATCAGCCAGGCCTCGAACGTGCCGAAGACGACGTAGGACAACAGGATCGGCACCACGACGATGGTGAAAAGGGCCACGAACAAGGCGCCAAGCAGCGCCGCGGTCAGCAGGAAATCCACCGCATAGCCATGCAAAAGCCCACGCGGCTGGGCGCGGTGGACGACGTCCAGCCCCTGGATCAGCGCCGACACCCCGGCGCGGGACGAATAAAGCGCGATGGCAATCGACAGGAAGGTCGTCCAGCCCAGCGTCGATTTCGGAGCGCTGACCAGACCCATGACCTGATCGTGGATCAAGACCTTCGCCTCGGGCGGCAGGAACCGCTCGGCGACGACAAGATAGCCGGTGATCACCTGCGGATCGGCGACCATCCCCCAAAGCCCGACCGCCGCAGCAAGGCCGGGAAAGACCGCGAACATCGCGTAGAATGCCACTCCGGCGGCAATCAGGCCGAAATGTCCGGCACCGACCCGCCCCCAGACCGCGACCACGAACCGCCAGATCTTTCGCAACACCACCATGCGGCGATCATCCACAGGATTGCCGGTCGGTGCAACTTGAAGCGGCGCTGTCGGCGTGGAAAGGTAGCTGCAACCTCGGAGGCCCCAGATGACCTATTCCCCCCGCGACGACCGTTATGACCGGATGAGCTATCGCCGCCTTGGCCGCTCTGGCCTCATGCTGCCCGCGATCAGCCTTGGGCTTTGGCACAACTTCGGCCATGACACGCCGCATGCGGTGAAACAGACGATCTGCCGCACCGCCTTTGATCATGGCATCACGCATTTCGATCTCGCCAACAACTACGGTCCACCCCCCGGCAGCGCCGAAGAGGCGTTCGGCGAGATCCTCAAGACCGATTTCCGCGCGCATCGGGATGAGCTGATCATCTCTTCCAAAGCCGGGTACCACATGTGGAACGGGCCTTATGGCGAGTGGGGGAGCCGGAAGTACCTGATCGCCTCCTGCGACCAAAGCCTGAAACGGATGGGGCTCGATTACGTCGACATCTTCTATTCGCACCGCTTCGACCCAGACACTCCGCTGGAGGAAACGATGGGCGCGCTCGACCACATCGTTCGCTCGGGTCGGGCGCAGTATGTCGGCATCTCAAGCTACAACAGCCAGCGCACGCGGGAGGCGGCTGCCATCCTGCGGGACCTTGGCACGCCGCTGGTCATCCACCAGCCCAGCTACAACATCCTGAACCGCTGGGTGGAAACCGACGGCCTGACCGGCACGCTGGATGAACTTGGCATCGGCTCCATCGCCTTTGTGCCCCTGGCTCAGGGGATCCTGACCAACAAATACCTGCGCGGCATTCCGGCGGGCAGCCGGGCGACGCAAGGCAAATCGCTGGAGCCGAAAGCGGTGGAAAAAGCCCTCGCCTCGGTCGCCAAGCTGAATGTCATCGCGCAGGACCGGGGGCAGACGCTGGCGCAGATGGCGCTGGCCTGGGTCTTGCGGCCGCAAAGGGCGGGCGGGGCCATCACCTCGGCGCTGATCGGGGCAAGCAAGCCCGAGCAGGTCGAAGATTGCGCCGGGGCGATCCAGAGCCTGACCTTCACCGCCGATGAACTGGCCGCCATCGACGCGATTGCCGAGGACAAGGATCTGAACCTTTGGGCGGCGTCTTCCGAGGATTGACGTCCGAGGACTAGGGTTTCACCGACGCCGTCACGTAATTGCAGCCAAGGTCGCTGTCCGACAGGCTCCAGCTCCAGCCGAGGGGGTTGAAGATCATCCCCTTGCGGTCGACCGGCTTCAGCCCGGCCTGGGTGATCAGCGCGAACAGCTCATCCGGGGTGATGAACTTCTGCCAGTCATGCGTGCCCTTCGGCAACCAGCGCATCACCCATTCCGCGCCGATGATCGCCATCACAAAGCTTTTCGGCGTCCGGTTGAGGGTAGAGCAGATCATGAGGCCGCCGGGCTTCAAGAGCTCCTGACAGGCGGTAAGGTAGGCTTGCGGGTCGGCCACATGCTCCACCACCTCCATGTTCAGGACCACGTCGAAACGTTCGCCCGCCTCGGCCATGGCTTCGGCAGTGGTGTGGCGGTAGTCGATGGCAAGGCCCGACTGTTCGGCATGAAGGCGGGCCACCGGGATGTTGCGCGGGGCGGCATCCGCGCCGACCACATCCGCGCCAAGCCGAGCCATCGGTTCCGACAGAAGCCCACCACCGCAGCCGATATCCAGAAGGCGCAACCCCTTGAACGGCAACGGCTGCGAAAGATCCCTCCCGAACTCGGCCGCGATCTGGCGGGTGATATAGTCCAGACGGCAGGGGTTGAGCATGTGCAAGGGCTTGAACTTCCCCGCCGGGTCCCACCATTCGGCTGCCATCGCCTCGAACTTGGCCACTTCCTGCGGATCGACGGTTGTCATGGTGATGCCCCTGCTTTGCCCTTCGACATTGTCCTTCGACACCGGGCGCCTGTCCCGTTATATAGGTCGGTGATGGATCAAAGATCAGGTCAAAAGAGCGCAGTCGACTTTCTTTACCCGCCGATCGAGCCATTCGATCAGCGGATCATCGACATGGGCGATGGCCACCGGGTCTATATGGAACAATGCGGTCGGCCCGACGGTGTCCCGGTCTTCGTGTTTCATGGCGGTCCCGGCGGCGGCTGTTCCCCGGCGATGCGGCGCTATTTCGATCCTTCGGTCTACCGCATCATCCTCTTTGACCAGCGCGGCTGTGGCCGGTCGCGGCCGCATGCCAGCATCATCGCCAACACGACCTGGCATCTGGTCGAAGACATCGAAACCATCCGCAAGACCCTGGGGATCGAAAGGTTCGTGGCCTTCGGCGGCAGTTGGGGGGCCACCCTTGCGCTGATCTATGCGCTGACCCACCCCAAGCGTGTGGTGCATCTGGCCCTGCGCGGCGTGTTCCTGATGACCCGGGCCGAGCTGAAGTGGTTCTACGGTGGCGGGGCCGGGGTGTTCTTTCCCGAAATCTGGGGCCGCTTCGTCGCCGCCATCCCCCCGGCCGAGCGGGGCAACCTGATCACCGCCTATCACCGCCGCCTGTTCTCGGGCAACCTGATGGAGGAAGGGCGCTTTGGCCGGATCTGGGCCAACTGGGAAAACGCGCTCGCCTCGATCCACCATGAGGGGCCCTTGGGCGAAAGCCCGTCCGACTACGCCCGCGCCTTTGCCCGGCTGGAGAACCACTATTTCCACAACGGCGGCTTTCTGCAAAGCGACGGCTGGATCCTGCAGGAAAGGAAGCGGATCGAGCATATTCCGGCGACCATCGTGCAGGGCCGCTACGACATGATCTGCCCGCCGGTGTCGGCCTGGAACCTTGCCGACGGCTGGCAGAAATGTGAGCTGCGGATGATCCCGCTTGCCGGGCATGCCTTGTCCGAACCCGGGATCAGTGAGGCTTTGGTCAAGGTCATGGACGGCTTGCGCCACTCCGGGGGATGATATGAACACCGCATTGCGCCAGGCCTGGGACCAGGGGCGGCCAACCGTGAATGCCTGGCTGGCGCTGGGAAACAGCTTTGCCGCCGAGATCATGGCGGCACAAGGCTACGACTCGCTGACCATCGACATGCAGCACGGGGTGCTGGATGCCACCGACCTTGTGCCGATGCTGCAGGCGATGCGGGCCAGCGGGGCGACCCTTCTGGCGCGGGTGCCATGGCTTGATCCGGCAGCGGTGATGCGGGTTCTGGATGCGGGCGTGGATGGGGTGATCTGCCCGATGATCAACTCGGCTAAGGAAGCCGCGCGGTTCGTCAGCTATGCCTCTTACGCCCCCGAAGGCACCCGCAGCTTCGGCCCGACGCGCGCTGCGGTCGTGCATGGGGCCGACTATGCGGCCAAAGCCAACCGCTCCCGCCTGGCCTTTGCGATGATCGAGACCGCCGAGGGGTTTGCCAACCTTGACGCCATCGTCGCGACCCCGGGCCTGACCGGCATCTACGTCGGCCCGGCCGACCTTGCGCTGTCGCTCAGCGAGGGGCGGTTGCCGGGCGGTGCCGACCGGGAAGAGCCGGAGATGATCGCGGCCCTGCAAACCATCGCCGCCGCCTGCCAGCGCGCGGGGATCATCCCGGCCCTGCATTGCGGCACGGCAGCCTATGCCGCGCGCGCTGTCGGCTGGGGGTACCGGATGACGACGGTCGGGGGCGACACCCGCTTTCTGGCCGAAGCGGCGGCGAAGGCGGTCAGCGACTTCCGGGCGCTGACCGCAAGCACCCCGCGCGCGGGGGGGGCTTAGTTACCCGCCATCCGTCCTTGCGCGCCCGCTCGTCGAGCACTTCGTGCACTCCTCGCTGAGGTTCCGACGCGTGCACGACGTGCTCGAGGAGGGGGTGCGAAGAGGATTGCCCCCGCCGACCCGATCGTCTACCCGATCCTGCCGCGCTGCCCACCGGTCTGGCCCCGGTCCAAGAGAAGATGGTCCAGCAGCACCAGCGCCATCATCGCCTCACCCACCGGGACGGCGCGGATGCCGACGCAAGGGTCGTGGCGGCCCTTGGTGATCAGCTCCACCTCTTCCCCCGCCTCGGTCACCGTCTGCCGGGGCGTCAGGATGCTGGAGGTCGGCTTGACCGCAAACCGGCACACCACCGGCTGGCCCGAGGATATGCCACCAAGAATCCCGCCGGCATGGTTGGACAGAAACCTTGGCCCGTCCGGCCCCATCCGGATCTCGTCGGC
>NCDS01000130.1 GCA_002280315.1 Rhodobacterales bacterium 32-66-7
CGCCGAGAGCATCCCGGCGTCGGCGACGACGACCATGTCCTCGACGCCGTGCCGGTCCTGGAACTGCTTGACGATCGGCACGATCGTGGCGGTCGTCGGGTAGCCCCGGCCCGTTGCCGGGCCGGGGCCCCCTCAGAACCGGACGTGATAGTTTCCCATCATCCGGCTCTCCGTGCTTGCATGTCGCCGCTGTCGAGCGGCTTGAGTTGCCCGGCGTGGAGCGCCTTATGGCAAGGCAGGCAGAGGACGACGCGTTTACGCCGCCGTGCCGCCGCGACCAGGTTCTGGAGCGCGAGATCGAGGTTTCCCGCCGCTGCCCCGGTCGCCAAGGCACCGGCATCGGCAGCGCTGTCCGTCTCGACCCGCACGAACATCCGGGGCAGCGATAACCGCGCCTCTGCCCGCCGGGTGATGAGCGTATCGGCCACCAAAGCCTCGACCGTCAGTTCGCGGAGGAGGGCAAGGGCGGCGGTCAGGGGAGCCTCACCCTCACCACCCATGCCGACCGCGCCGATATCATCCGCCGGGCCAAGCACATGCCACGGAAACCGCGCCGGACCGGGCGAGGCCAGCGCCGTCCGCGCCCCGCCGATCCCCAGGATGGCAAGCAGCGGCCCCCGCGCTTCGGCCAGAATGGCACCGCCGTCGATGTGGCGGATATAGCCGCGCGCGCTTTCGGCCCCAGGCAGGTTGGCCTGGAAATGCACCCAGTCGCCGTGGCGCTGCGGGGCCCAAAGGTCGATATCCTCGGGCAGATCGGGCAGCGTCTCAGCCGACGCTTCAACCGAAGCCGGAAGCTGCAACCGTGCCGCAATATCGGCAATCACCCGGTCCGAGAGGCGCAGGACCAGCCCGGTCGCGTCATAGCGGATCACATCGCCGTTGTCGGCCCGGATGATGACGCCTTCCGGCGGGATGGTGTCGGGCATCTTTGTCCCCTAGAACAAGGTCTTGAAACGGTCGGGCAGGCGGTACACCCCTTTGGGCCGCGCGCCACCGGGGGCGAAGTAGACCTCTTTCTTCACCCGCCAGCCATCGATCATTTCCTGCCGGAACGCGGGGAAATCCACCGTCTCGGCCCGCGGCTTTTCCTTCGACAGCGCCTTGTAGGTATCCCAGGCGGTGTCCCAGCCGGTCGCCTTCCGCTCTACCTCCTCCAGCGCACCGCTTTGGATGTCGCGCTGGGCGCGGCGGGTGGCAAGGCGCTGTTCGGTCATGTCGTGATCGATGAAACGGAGGTGAAAGAGGTACAGATGCGGGTCAAGATGCAGCACCGGATGGTTGGCGAAATGCCCGCCCGGCACGATGTCGATTTTGGTCGAGGTGAGGCACGGCTTGGCATAGTTGGCGTTCAGTCGGAAGATGCGCCGCACATCCAGGACGGGGCGATCCTCGGTGATCGGGTCGGGTTCCAGCGTCGGGTTGTGCACCATCTCGATCGCGAAGGGGGTGATGACCTTCGGCCCGCCCTTCACCGTCAACGCGGCCACATAGTCGACCAGGCTGGAGGATACCGCCGGATCAACGCAGACGATCTCGTCGACATCGCTGACCAGCACCCAGTTGTAGAAGCTGGTGAACCCCGTGGTCAGCCGCGACAGCATCTGCCAGCGCCGCTGGTTGAAGCAGTTCCGGGTGGCGTCAAAGGGCAGGTAGATGACGTTGCAGCCCGCCGCGATGCGCTTGTGTTCGGGGTCGCCGCCATGGCTGAGGACATAAAGGTTCTCGCGGCCCAACTGCGCGCCGTAATAGCGCACCCAGCGGTCGAGGAAGAAGTGATCCCCGCCAACCATCGTCATCGCCATCATCGGTGCGCGCGTCGTGTCCATGCAGTCCGTCCCTTGCCGACCATGGCGGCATAAAGCCGCATAACATGCGGATATCCTTGGGCCTAGCCCGCCTCTCGGCCGCGCAACGCTGCCGCTGCCCCACGTTTCGCCCGGCGGATGAACACAAGATCCTCATCCGGTCCGTCCTTGCCCAGCCGCAACAACACCTCGGCCGCGCCGATCAACAGGCGGTGGTGCCCACGCCGCGCGGCCTCGACCAGGATCGCGCGCTGCCATTTGGTCACGCGGCGACGGGCGAGAAAGCTGCGCCAAAAGGCGGGGCCGACGGTGCCGTCGGTGGCAACCGCGTCCAGCAGGAGCGGAAAGGTCCCGCTTTTCAGAACCACGCGGATCGCCTCGTGGGTGCAGAACGGCGCGCGCAGGGTCTGGACGTTCGCGCCCCGCATCCGCGCGGCATGGGCGCGGTCTTCCGGCACGAAGGGATCGTAAAGGATCACCGCCTGCCGGATATAGGGGATCGCGGCGGCGGCATCGAGAAACGGCATCCCCTCCCAGTTGGAGCGCTTGACGGCGAAGGGGAACCGCGCCTCGAACGGGGCGATGGTCTTGTTCATCGTCGATTGCGGGCTGAAGGCAAGGACCCGCGCCCCGGGGATCAGCGGCGCAAGGTTCAGCGCGGCGAACCCGCCCATCGACGCCCCGGTCAGGACCACGCTGCGGAACCGGTGAAAGAACCCCTCCCCCTCCAGCGCGCGGATCAGATCGGGGGCGGTTGGCTGGCGAAACCAGTCCTTGGCATGGCTTTGCACCCCCAGCACCGAATAGCCGAGCGGTTGCAGCCGCGACCAGGCCCAGGGGCCACGCGGCCAGCCTTCGTCGATGGTGGCAAGGTTGTCGAAGGGGATGATCAGGGTATCCGACCCACCCTCGAACCACAGGTTGGCATGCGCGCCCCGGATCAGGAACCGATCCGCCGAGGCCGCTGCCTTCGGCGCCATTTCGGGCGGCAGGGTCAGGGGTGATCCGTCGCTCACCGCTTTACCAGACCCAACGCAGGTAGCGGTCGAGGGCTGCCAGCATATCCCGGTCCTCGGCGAGGGCAGAGCCCAGCAGCGCCCGGTCGGGCCAGAACATCACCTCATGAATCCGGGACTGGCCGAGCGTTTTCTGCAGACCCGGCCGGTTCGACCGGCAGCCGATGAAGAAATCCGCCGGATGGTCCATCCCCGGCACCCGGCTGTTGCCAAGGACCGCTTCGGCACCGCAGGCCAGCCGCAACGCCCGCCCGTCGTAGCAAAGGATGGCGCTTTTCACCGCGTGCTGCTGCCCTGCAGCGAGGGAAATCTGGACGGTACCGCTGCGATCCTGTGCCAGAATCTGGCCATCAACCTCGTTCAGATAAATCATGTTGTTGGCCTGCCCGGTCGAGACGGACAGCAAGCTTCGCGCCTGCCCGGATGAGCGATAAAGGATCGCGGCGGTAAATGCCTCAACCTTCGGCGCAAAGCCGGGCAGAGTGAAGCCGCAGTTCCGGCCTTCCTCGCAAAGGAGCGCGCCGGGGGGACCGCTGTCGAAACGGCTGTTGCCGACGTTCGGGGTGGAGGCTTCGGCCACAACGGCATCCCGCGCCTCGCGCCAACCGGTGATGCGATCGCCCTCGGTCTGGATATCTGCTGGCCGCGCGACAAAGCGGGCGGCATTGGTGCGGGTCAGAAGCTGTTCCAGCGCCTGCTCTTCCCGGCCAAGCAGCGCGCCGTCCGGCAGTCTGGTTGCAAGATGCAGCATCATCGTCCTTCGGTCATCCTGGTGGCAGCATGCCCGCCGGGGCTGCGTCCGGCAAGACCACCCGCCGCAGGTGATCCAGCATCGCCGTCAGAACCAGCGCCCCATAGGCTGCGTTGTGATGCTCATGATCCTGCTTGGCCAGATACCCGGCCACGGCATACTCCGCCCTTGTCCAGAGCCAGTTCGTGATGGTCCCGGCCGGTTGCGGGATCAGGGTCATGCCGGCTTCGGTGGTGATCCGGGCCACCTCCTCCCACAGGAAGGGCACGATGTCGGGGGCGAGTGCCGGCATCTCCGGCGTCATCTGGGCAAGGTCGGCCGGATATTCGGTGTAAAAGGCAATCGGCGCCAGAAGGACCCTGACGGCGCTGGTTGCCGCCAGTGCGCCTAACGGCCCCTGCGCGCGAAGGCGCAAGAGCGCGAGAAAACTCCGCGCCAGATAGGTCCGCGCGCCCGCCAAAAGGATGACGTCGAAATCGCTGGCGGGCAGGAACAGGCGGCCCTTCTCGTTGAACTTGGCAAAGCGCTGGGCGGTGAAGTCGTCGGTCGGATGGATGGCACCGCCGCGAAACTCCAGATTGCGGAAGCGTCCGCCGACATGGCCCCAATATTCGACCTCCAGCGCGGAAAGGTCGACGAGCCCCTGAACATCCGCCTGTTTCAGGCAGGCGTAGTGACTGTCGCCGAAGATGGCGAGCCGTGGCTTTCCCTCACGCATGCGGAACCGGAGCGAAGGCGGCGAGGATCTCTTCCTCGCAGCGCAGCTCTTCCGCCTCGCTCAACTCCGGTTCGGCGGGGTCGGGGGGCGGTGGCGGGGCGGCGATGTCGACCGGGGCCGACCCCCTTTGCGGGCCAAAGGCGGCCTCCTGATCCTGAAAGAACGACCGCATCACGTGGTCGACACCTTCGGGCAGCACCGACCGCAGGTTCGGCGCGTAGAACCGCCCGCGATAGGCGGGATGGGTGATGATTTCATACGAGGGGAAATAGTCGACCAGCCCTTCGGTTGCCGTCAGTTCGGGGGCCACCGCCCGCAGCATCGACTTGGAGTGGCTGGTGGCCAGCAGCACATGCTGACCCGAGGCGGTGGCGGTCAAGGGAACCGGCGACACGGTCAACAAAAGCCGTATCCGCGGGTTCGTCGCTTGCAGAAGCTGCAGGACGGCCTGCATGTCGGCGAGAAGCGCCGCGAAGCCATGGTTCACGAACAGGTGTCGCTTCGGGTCGAACGTGCCCGCGATGGTGCCGGGGCAGACCGCATATTCCACGCCCGTGGTGCGGTCGGCCCAGGCTTCGGTCAGCCCCAGCGTAAAGACGAACACCTGCGCGCCTGTCACCGCCGACCGGATCGCGGCGAGCGTATCCTGGCGCGACGCCGCCATCTCGGTGGCGGAGTGGAACCCCCCAGGCTCCACCCCCGGACGGAAGGGGTCATAGACGCGACCCTCACGCCCCCACACCTCAGCCGGGACGGGGGTGTCGGTCAGTGCCCAGGTCAGCCATTGGCGCAGCATCCGGGGGGTGTAGATGTTGCCGGTCCGAAAGCTGAAGGTGCCGTAGTGGTAGTCCAGCCGCTGCGCCGGGGTCAGGCCCGGCGGCCCCGGCTCATGGTCCTGCCAGCGGTAGCGGCGGGCCACGAGTGCCTTGGCGAAATGCTGGGCAAAGCAGGACCCCGCCGTGACGATCCGTGTGCGGTGGCTGATCCGAAGCTTCGGCTTCCAGAGGCCGGTGATGTCCAGGGCGTCGCGTTCGGCCACCGCGCTCCGCCAGAAGCGATCCTCGGGCAGGTTTTCATACGGGTGCGGCATGGTGGGCTGGCGTTCCTTTTCGACCAGCCCGATAGCACGATCTTGGCCGGACAAGGTCAACCGAAAACACATCGGGCCCGAAAGCCGGAAGCGGCGCGCTTGAACTGGCGCAAAGCCGCATGATAGCGTCCGCGCCGGAGGGACCCCGTGGCCGACACCCCGATTTCCGTGCTTGATCCGACAAAGCAGCCAGCGGGGGCCATGACGATGGTCTATCAGGACCATTACTTCCTGCAGCGCTGGGTGGATTACTATGGCCGCCAGTTCGGCCGCCAGCACCTGTATATCCTGTCGCACGGCGGCGACCCGGAACATGACCGGATCTGCGAAGGCGCGAATGTGATCCGCATCCCCCGCGACCCGACGCTCTGGCGGATGGAGCGGCGGCGCTGGGGCATATCCTCGCAGTTTTCGGCGGGGATGCTGCGGTACTACAATTGGTTCATCGTCGGCGATGTCGATGAGGTGGTGATCGTCGACCCTGCCGTGGCCCCCGACCTTGTGACCTACCTTGGCCGTTACACGAACGGAAAGACCGCCCCCGCCTCGCTGTGTCCGTTCGGGATCGAGCTGATCCACAACCCGAAGGCGGAACCGGAGCCCCTGGCCGACGACCAGCCCATCCTGTCACGCCGCCGGGTGTTCCGCGCGAATGCGAACTATGCCAAGCCTTGCGTTCTGCGCAAGGAAACCGGCTTTTCCATCGGCGGTCATGCCAACACCCACCAGCCGCGCACGCTTGATCCGCATCTGTACCTTATCCACCTGCGGTTTTTCGACCATGACCGGGTTACCAGGCGTCTGCAGGGCCGCAAGGACATGCGCGCCACCATGGCCGGGGATCGTGACCCAAAAGAGGTGGGCAAGGCCTGGGGCAATGATCTTGAGACCTTCGTCAAGCTGTCGGCAGGCGTCGCGGTGCGCGAGGATGTCGACCTGCCCGAGTTTCGCCAGAAGATGATCGACGGCCAGCAGCACCTTCACGACGGCAGGATCACCTTCTTCGGCGGTGGTCGGACGAAAGAGCTTTACCGTCTGCCCGACCGCTTTGCCGCGGTCTTCTGACCTCATGCCCAAAGGCTTCCCCATGGACCTGAACCGCCGCCCTGTCGCCTCGCTCTGGATCGGGGACAGGCTGCACTACATGAACCAGCTGTGCCTGAAGTCGCATCTGGTGCTGGGGCATCCGGTGACGCTTTACACCGCCGGGCCTGTCGCCAACGTGCCGGAGGGGGTGGTCGTGCGTCCGGTGGAGGACATCATGTCGCTGGACGACAAGCTGCTGGCGCTGACGAAACCCGCCTTTGTTGCAAACGTGTTCCGCATCAGGATGATCCGCAAGACAGGTGCGGTCTGGGTGGATTGCGACGCCTTCTGCCATCGGCCCTTTCCGGACGAAGCCGACTACATCTTCGGCGAACACGGCCTCTCCGGTGCCTTGAACAACGGCGTTCTCGGCTTTCCGCCGCAAAGCGAGATCGTGGACAAGCTTTTGGACTTTTTCGACAACCCGCCCGACTATCCGGCCTGGTGGAAAAAGAACATGCGCCGGAAGATGGATACGCTGGACCGGTCGCTGCCCCAGGCCGCCCGCATCTTCGAGACCGAGCGGACGGCCTTTGGCCCGCAAGCGCTGACCTGGGCCGCCAAGGACCTTGGGCTGATGGGCCGGGCCCTCCCGCGTGAGGTGCTGTTTCCGGTGCCGTTCCAGTTGAACGACGTGTTCTATGATCCTTACGGAAGCGTTGAAGGCCATTTCACCGACCGGACCTGGTCGGTCCACCTTTACACGAACGGCACCAAGCCATGGTGGCGCAAGAACCCGCCCCTGCCGGGCAGCTACATCGCCCGGATGTGCGAACGGCTGGAGATTGACCCGACCGCCGCGCTGGAGGACTGACGTGTCGGTCAAGGTGCTGGCGGCTGGTCCCGAGAAAGCCTCCCCTCCCCACCGGGGGGGAGGGAGGCGCATATGTCGCCCACGCCCTGAAAGCGCCCCGTCGTCTGGTGCGCTGTGATGTTTGCCAAACAGACCAGCCCGCATGGGTCGCTCGTCGCGCTGTCGACCATGAAGGACGAAGGGCCCTTCGTGGTGGAATGGGTGGCGCATCACCTGGCGGTCGGGTTCACCGAGGTGATGGTCTACACCAACGACTGCTCGGACGGGACCGATACCCTGCTGAAGCGGCTGGAGGCGATGGATATCGGTGTCCACCACCGTGAGAACGTGATCCCCGAGGGCGTGAAGCCGCACCCTTCGATGCTGAAACTGGCGGCGGCGGAGGAGCTGATCATCACCTCCGACTGGCTCCTGGTGCTGGACGCGGATGAGTTCATGGCGATCAACCATCCGTCGCACAGTCTGGACGGGCTGGTGGCCGACCTCAACGCGATGAACGCAAGCGCAATGGTGCTGACCTGGCGCATCTTCGGCTCTTCCGGCATCCGCGACTGGTCGCGGCAACCGGTTACCGACCAGTTCACCCGCGCCGCACCGGAATACTGGAACAAGGGCTGGGGCACGAAGACCATGCTCAAGTTCGATCCGAAGTATCTGCGGCTGGGCATGCACCGCCCGATCATCAAGTCCCAGCACAAAGAGACCGACTATCCCGACAGCGTCCTCTGGGTGAACGGATCGGGCAGGCCGTTGGAGGAGTGGTTCAAGTTTCGCGGCTGGCGGTCGATCCGCCGGACGGTCGGCTATGACTGGGCGCAGATCAACCACTATGCGATCAAGTCGATGGACGCCTATTCCCTGCGCAAGTTCCGGGGCAACGCGAATCTGAAGAAGGACAAGTACAACTCGGACTACTGGTCCTTGCAGGACCGGAACGAGGTGGAAGACCTGACCATCACCCGCCACCGCGACCGCCGCAATGCGATCATGGCGGCTTTGCTGGAAGATACCGAGGTGCGCCACCTGCACGAAGCCGCCCATGCGCGGGCCGAGGCGCGGCTGGCAGACTATGCGCTGTCGCCCGACTATCACGCCTATGTGCAGACGCTGGTCGATGCCTCGAACGTGCCGATCAGCCAGGTCAGCGCGAAGCCCCCCAAGGCCCGCGACCCCGAGGCGGTGAAGGCGGTCCAGACCAAGCTGGAAGAGCGGCGCAATGCCCAACCGAAGGAAGAGCGTCGCACCCCGCCGCCGCCCGGCTGGGGGTCACCCTTCGCGTCGCCCTATGTCTCGGGCTCGGGCGACCTGTCGGCGGATATCCCGCTGGAAGTGGTCGAAAACCAGGGGCTGAAGCTGCCGCTTGACCCCCGCGTCTTTACCGCTGCGACTTTGGAGGTGCTGCAGACCGGCAAGTTCGACCGCCGCCATGCCCGCAACATCGCGGGGCTGCTGGCGGGGTGTGGCAGTCTTCTGGACCTTGACTGCGGCATCGGGTTTTCGGGCCTGCGGGCGAGGGTTGCGCTGCCCGATCTGCGGCTGGTGCTGCATGACGAACGCCAGTCGCTGGTGACCTTCTCGCGTCGGATCGCAGCGCTGAATGAACTTGGCGGGGTCAGTTGGGCGGCCATCACCCTTAACCCCGAAGGCATCTGGTCGGGCCTGCATCAGCTATTGGCCAAGACCCGGCCCGAGGCGATCCGGCTTTCCGGCCCGCTGGTCCCCGGTGAGGCGTTTACCGACGAACTGCTCACGGGCGTCAAGCGCGTGCTGGTGCCGTTCCTTGACCCTTCGGAGGTGACGACCGCGCGGGCCAAGCTGGTGCCCGCGCTGACCGCCTTCGGCTTTTTCGCCGGACGGTCGGTTGCATCGCCGACGGCGCGGTCGGGTTTGCCCTTGTAACCGGTCCCCTCGGCCGCATGGGATTTGTAGCCCACCGCCCGGGCTGGCTTGCCCGTCGCGGGACCACCCTGGCTTTTGTACCCGGCGGAGCGTGGGGCGGATTTGTCATCCGGGTTCCAGCGCGGCTTGCGCGGCTCATCCCCATCGGCGCGGGGGGCGGCATCGCGTTTGACATAGGCGGGGCGCGGACGGTCGCCATCGTCACGCTTGGCATAGGGTTTCGCGGCGGGTTTGCCAGCGGGCTTGTCCTGCCATGCAGGCTTGGCATCCCTTGGTGCCGCCGCGCGCGGTGTTGGACGAGGAGCCGGACGGGGGGCATCCTCACGCCCGGCATAGGGTTTCCTGGCGGGCGCGGGGCGATCCCCCTCCGCCTCGACCACACGGGGCGGTTTCGGGACATAGGCGGGTTTCTCCCGCCGCTCCGGCCGTTCGGGCCGGGAGGCCGGGCGGGCGGCGAACTGCGGGCCGTCGAGATCGGGGTTGCCCTCGATCCGCTCCATCAGAAGGCCCTGGTCAAGTTCGACCGAGGCGCCGAACTTTCCGGCCATGGCTTCGGCAATCTGGACGAAGGTTTCCTCTTCGCGGACCCGGATGGCACCGATGCTGTCCTTGGCGATGCCCCCCGCCTCACAAATCTTCGGCAGAAGCCAGCGCGCCTCGGCACGACCGGCGCGGCCGACCGACAGCCGGAACCAGACCGACGGCCCGAACTCGCCCCGTTCACGCGGGGCCGAGGGGGTGGGGATGCCGGCATCGGTCGACAGTACCTCGGGCGCAGACCGGCCTTCCCGCCACAGGCGGACAAAGGCGGCGGCAAGGCTTTCCGCGCCGAACTGGTCGAGAAGCTGGCCCGCAATGCCCGCGTCATCCCCAACCGGAGTGGTCAGCGCCGGATGTTCCAGAATCCGCAGATCGTCCTTGGCCTGCACCTCATCCGCACCGGGGGCAGCGCCCCATTCGGCGGTGACCTTGGCCCCTTGCAGCAGACGCTGGGCCTTCTTGAACTCTGCCGGCGCGACGATCAGCGCCGAGACGCCTTTCTTGCCCGCACGTCCGGTGCGACCCGACCGGTGCAGCAGGATCTCGGAGTTTGAGGGCAGATCAGCGTGGATCACCAGCTCCAACCCCGGCAGGTCGATCCCGCGCGCGGCGACGTCGGTCGCGATGCACACCCGCGCCCGGCCATCCCGCAGGGCTTGCAGCGCATGGGTGCGTTCCTGCTGGGAAAGCTCACCCGACAGCGCCACGACCTGAAAGCCGCGGTTGCCCATCCGCGCCATCAGATGATTGACGTTCACCCGCGTCTTGCAGAACACGATCGCGGTCTGCGCCTCGTGAAACCGGAGGATGTTGAAGATTGCATGCTCCCGGTCGCGGACGGCGACGCTGAAGGCGCGGTATTCGATATCGACATGCTGGCGCGCTTCGCCTTGGGCCGCGATGCGAAGGGCGTCCTTCTGGAAGGTGGCGGCAAGCTTTTCGATTTCCCTGGGCACGGTGGCCGAGAACATCAGCGTCCGGCGTTCGGGCGGGGCGGCGGCGAGGATGAACTCCAGATCCTCGGCAAAGCCAAGGTCGAGCATCTCATCCGCCTCATCAAGGACGGCAGCGCGCAGGCCGGACAGGTCCAGGCTGCGGCGTTCGATATGGTCGCGCAGGCGGCCGGGCGTGCCGACGACGATATGCGCCCCCCGGTCCAGGCTGCGCTTTTCGGTGCGGTAATCCATGCCGCCGACACAGGTGGCGATCTTGGCCCCGGCCCCGGCGTAAAGCCACTCCAGCTCACGCGCGACCTGGAGGGCAAGCTCGCGGGTAGGGGCAATGATCAGGGCGAGGGGGTGGTCGGCATAAAGCAGACGATCCTGCCCGCCAAGGATCTCCGGCGCAATCGCCAGACCGAAGGCCACGGTCTTGCCCGACCCGGTCTGCGCCGACACCAGCATGTCGCGCCCGGCGACACCGTCGGCAAGGACCGCGTCCTGCACGGTGGTCAGGGCCTCATAGCCCTTGTCCGCCAAAGCCTGCGCCAGCGGCGCGGCCACGTTTGTCATCGTCATGGATGTCTTTCCAAAGGGGGGCAGCCATGTGCCCGGGTTCGCCAGACGGCCCCCGTCCCTTTGGCTTGCGGGCCGCCTCGCCCACAGTCCCGGAATCTCGACCGTGGGGCGGCACTATCCGAAACCGGGCGGGGTGTATAGGGGCAGAAAACCGAAGGCCGCGCCCCATTGCGGAGGCGCGGCCTTAGGATTGGTGCCCAGAAGAGGACTCGAACCTCCACGCCTTGCAGCGCTGGTACCTGAAACCAGTGCGTCTACCAATTCCGCCATCTGGGCACTGATGCGCGACTTAACGGGGCGGTCGGGCGAAGTCAACGGCCCCTCGGCCAATTTTCGCAGGCCCCGTTTTGCCTTGCCCGGTTCGGGCGCGGGCGGTATTGATCCGCCAGGTTTCAGGGTCCGCCGGCTGGGGTGTCTACATGAGCAAGCTTGTCACCATCATCGGCGGATCGGGCTTTGTCGGCCGCTACATCGCGCGGCGGATGGCCAAGGCGGGCTGGCGCGTCCGCGTCGCCGTGCGCCGCCCGAACGAGGCGCTGTTCGTCCGGACCTATGGCGTCGTCGGGCAGGTGGAGCCGGTGGCCTGCAACATCCGCGATGATGCCAGCCTGCGGTCGGTGCTGACCGGCGCGGATGCGGTGGTCAATTGCGTCGGCATCCTGAACCGGTCCGGGGCCAATACCTTTGACGCGGTGCAGGCCGAAGGGCCGGGGCGCGTGGCGCGGATCGCCAGCGAGCTTGGCCTTGCCAGCATGGTGCAGATCTCGGCCATCGGGGCGGATGCTGGGTCGGACAGCGCCTATGCCCGCACCAAGGGCGAAGGCGAGGCTGCCGTTCTGGCCGCGTTCCCGAATGCCGTGATCCTGCGCCCCTCGATCGGTCGATACCTTCCGTGGTCTGATGCAGCGGATGCTGGCGGTGATCCAGCGCCAGCGGGTGATCGTGAACGTGCCGTTCTTCATCGCCCGGCTGATGGGCTTCGGCTTTGATGCGCTGCAGGTCGTGACGCTGGGTCTGGTCGAGAACAAGATGATCACGCTGGATCAGGTGCGCAACCTTTCCCGCGACAACGTCGTCTCACCCGGTGCGAAGGGTTTTGCCGACCTTGGAATAACCCCGACGGCGATGGAGGCTGTGCTGCCCGAATACCTGTGGCGCTACCGCCCCTCGGGCCAGTTCACCGCGATCAAGGATTCCGCCAAGAACCTGCGGAAGTCGTAAAGCGTGGACACCACCCTGACCGCAGCACTTCTGGGCCTCTTGGAGGGGCTGACCGAGTTTCTTCCGGTCTCCTCCACCGGGCATCTGCTGCTGGCAGGGCATTTCCTGGGGTTTGAGTCCAAGGGCAAGACGTTCGAGGTGGTGATCCAGCTGGGGGCGATCCTGGCGCTCACCTCGGTCTATGCGGCGCTGATCCTGCGGCTGGTCCTGCGCGCGCGGCATGAGGATGCGGCGCGGCGGGCGATCGTGTCGCTGCTGCTCGCGTTCCTGCCGGCGGTGGTGGTCGGGCTACTGGCGCATGACTTCATCAAGACGGTGCTCTTTGAAACTCCGGTCCTGATCGCCGTGATGCTGATCCTGGGTGGCTTCGTGCTGCTGGTCATCGACCGGTTGGCCCCGCCTGCCGTGCATGAGGACGCGCTGGCCCTGCCGTTGCGCAAGGCGCTTTTGATCGGGGTCTGCCAGTCCCTGGCGATGATCCCCGGGGTGTCACGTTCGGGCGCGACCATCGTGGGGGCCATGCTGATGGGCGTCGAGAAGCGCGCGGCAGCGGAGTTTTCGTTCCTCCTCAGCCTGCCGACGATGGGGGCTGCGGTGGCGTATGATCTGTTTCAAAACCGCGATATCCTTGATTTCGGCGCGATGTGGGAGATTGGCGTGGGCTTCGCCGTGGCCTTCGTGACCGCCCTTCTGGTGGTGCGCTGGGTCTTGGGGTTCATCAGCCGCCACGGCTATGCGCTGTTCGGCTGGTGGCGAATCATCGTCGGCAGCGCCGCATTGGTGGCGCTGGGGCTGGGGTTGTAGGTGATGTGGAAGCCGTGCTGACCTAAAAGACCCAGACCCTTGCAGCATTTCTGCCTGGCATCCGGGAAAATCCACTTATAGGTCACACATGCTGACTTTTATTGTGGCCCGCTTGGTTGTACGACTGCGCCGCGACGTAGATTTCCGGAACAGGGCGCAGCCATGGCCACGCAGAAGATGCTGAAATTCGTGACCCTCGGCAAGGAGACGCCCGAGAAGCGTGACCCTTCTCTCCGCGCGCAGGATTTCGGTGAGATCTACCGGGAATATGCCACGCAGAAGGCCGCCGAGCAGGCCGGGCGTTGCAGCCAATGCGGCGTGCCCTATTGCCAGTCGCATTGCCCCTTGCACAACAACATTCCCGACTGGCTGAAGCTGACCGCCGAGGGTCGGTTGCAAGAAGCCTATGAGCTGTCCCAGGCCACCAACACCTTCCCGGAAATCTGCGGCCGCATCTGCCCGCAGGACCGCCTTTGCGAAGGCAACTGTGTGATCGAGCAGTCCGGCCACGGCACCGTCACCATCGGCGCGGTGGAGAAATACCTGACCGACACCGCGTGGGAGATGGGTTGGGTCAAGCCGATCCGCCCCCATGCTGAACGCGCCGAGTCAGTGGGCATCATCGGCGCAGGGCCGGGGGGCCTTGCAGCGGCGGATGTGCTCCGGCGGCAGGGGGTGCAGGTCACGGTCTATGACCGCTATGACCGGGCGGGTGGCTTGATGACCTACGGCATCCCCGGCTTCAAGCTGGAAAAGCCGGTGGTGATGCAGCGGATCGACCAGTTGCGCGACGCGGGGGTCAGCTTTGTCGCCAATTGCGATGTTGGGGTTGACCTCAGCTTTGCCGAAATCCGCGCCAGGCACGACTCGGTCCTTATCGCGACCGGGGTCTACAAGTCCCGCGATATCGAAGCGCCGGGCGTCGGGGCCGCGGGGGTGGTCAAGGCGCTGGATTACCTCACCGCCAGCAACCGCCACGGCTTTGGCGACGCGGTGCCGGAGTTTGACAATGGAACGCTGAACGCCAGCGGCAAGCGGGTCATGGTGATCGGCGGCGGTGACACGGCGATGGATTGCGTCCGGACCGCCGTCCGGCAAGGCGCGGTGTCGGTCAAATGCCTTTACCGCCGCGACAAGGCGAACATGCCCGGCAGCCAGCGCGAGGTGCAGAATGCCGAGGAGGAGGGGGTGGAGTTCGTCTGGCTCTCCGCCCCCAAGGGCTTTACCGGCGGCACGGTGGTCGACGGCGTGATGGTCCAGAAGATGCGCCTCGGCGCGCCCGATGCCAGCGGCCGCCAATCGCCCGAAATCATCCCCGGCGCCGATTACATCGAACCCGCCGACCTGGTGATCCAGGCGCTGGGCTTTGAACCCGAGGCGCTGCCAACCCTCTGGGGCGTGCCGGAACTGGCGGTGACCCGCTGGGGCACGATCAAGGCCGACTTCCGCACCCACGCAACGAGCCTTCCGGGAGTCTATGCGGCAGGGGATATCGTGCGGGGGGCGTCCCTGGTCGTCTGGGCCATCCGCGACGGGCGCGAGGCGGCGGAGGCGATCCTGGGGTATCTGGGGCAGGCGAGCGCGGTGGCGGCGGAGTGATTTTTCCTAGGTGTTCTCCGCATCTTCTCTTCCTCTCTGACCGCAGAACATGCGGGGAATGCTAGATTTCAGGATGTTCACCAAATCGAAGTGAGGCGACAATGCGAACCAATGTTGCACTGATGGTTGCTCTGACGACTGGAAACCCAGCCACTGCCGAGGATGTGTTTGTCCGCCCGAAAGCCTGCACACTGATCGCAACGATCCAGTCGGACACTTGCGAAGTCGATAACATTTATACGTGCCTAACTGGGAACAAAACGCATGAACGCACTGAGTCTTTCGATAGCGAAGGGCTTGCTTCGGTTTCGACTTTCAATCTCCTTACGGGCTTATCTCGCACTGAGTTTGTTTGGGACGATGGAAGCTTCTGGCTTGAGGAAACTGGCGATTCAGACGCAGATATTATCCGCAAGGGATCTGGTAAGACTTCAGGCGCAGGAAAGGTGAGGATTTTTGGAATGTGGCGCCCCATTACAGGAACGGGGGAATCGATTTATTCTGGAGAAAAGATCGAGCTTGCCGGAAAGCTGTTCCATCGCATCGAAGACTTCGGGACCTTTCAGATGCCCCCTCCAATGCCTGAAGTCGTTTCTTCTGGGGTCCGGGTCTACAATGAAGAACTGAACCTAAGCATTTCTCTCGAACAGAAGTTCGACGAAAGCGTACCTGCCAGCGCGAGTTCCAAGCTGATGCAGCTTTCGCTGCAGGGTCAATCCGGCTTCGGGGACGAACAACCGCGCTTTGGTTGTGAAACGTTAAGTTCGCTTTCCATGCAGTCATTGCAAGGCATCCTGGCATGAGACGCGTAATCCTTCTTTTGCTATTTCTCCCCACCCCCACCCTCGCCGGGACCTGGACCCCGCCCGAGGGCTGCACCGCCTATCTGACCGTGCAGGCCAAGCAATGCCGCGTCTCGCACCACTATACCTGCACGGGCGATGCCCCCGGCGACCAGTGGCGGGTGGATATGGATCAAGAGGGGCCGTTTTTCTATTCCCGCATCGACCGTGAGGGGCAGTGGCTGCAAAGCTATGACCCCACCCTGCAGACGCTGGACCCGAACCCGGTCGATCCCGCCAGTTTCAGCACTCTTCTGGCCGAGGGGGTGGATACCTGGGACTTCACCCTCTCCAAGACCGATGGCACCGGCAGCCGGGCCGTGGGCTTTGACCGGCTGACCGGCAAGACGGCGGTGATCGACGGGATCACGCTGCAACTGACCGAGGTGGACTTTACCGAATACGACCGGTCCGGCGCGGTGCTGCAGCGGACGCGCGGGACCGAATACATCAGCGCCGACTGGCGGCTCTTCTTCGCCGGCCCCAGCGAGACCGAGATTGACGGCGAATGGCTCGCCGTCGATGGCAGCCCGGTGGAGTTCATCTTTCCGGGCGAACCCGGTTTCCTTGCCAGCCAGCCGATCTTCGACTGCGACGCGCTCACCGCCTCGCTTTCGCCGGACATGCGCGAGATTCTGCCATGACCGACCGCCTGAGGTTCGATCGGTCACGGCTCGCGCGGGTTTGCGTGGCCCTCACCGCAGCCCAGCAAGGCCGACAGCCCGGCGCGGGCCCGCAGGAGGTGTTCGCATGACGCCGCTGCAACCCTACCCCTCGAGGCCGCCGCTGCACCTTGACTATTTGCCGGGGCGGAACCCGATGCTGGTCCTGGCCTTCACCGGAGTCGGCAACCGGATCGACCCGATCCCCGCGCCCGAGGCGGTCAAGCTTGCCGGGTGGGACGGCGAGAACCATGTCCTCTTCATCAGCGACGCCAGCCGCAGCTGGATGAACGCCCCGGGTCTGGTCGAAACCCTGCTGGAGGCCGTCGCCCGTCTGGTGCAGGCGATCCAACCCGACCGTATCGTTGCCTTCGGCAATTCGATGGGCGGGTCGGCGGCGTTGATCTATGCCAGCCTGGCGCGGGTGGATTCGCTTCTGGCCATCGTACCGCAATATTCGGTGCAAAGCGACCTCGTGCCCGAAGAACGCCGGTGGTGGCACTTTCGCGAGCATATCACGGACTGGCGGTTTCCCGCGGTCCCCGATCTGACCGGGCGCAATTGCCAGGCCATGATCCTGCACGGCGGTGAGCCGCGTGAGATCATCCACGCCCGCCGATTCAAGACAGGGCCGGGCACCGACCACTACATCGTGCCGCAATATGGTCATGCGCTTGCGCAATGTCTGAAGGCCAAACGCCACCTGCGGCCGCTGATCTCGCATGTCTTCAACGGAGAGATGGCCGAGGCCCGCGCCGTCGTGGAAGCCGCCGGGGGCATTCGATTTGCCCATTATCGGCAGCAGCGCCGTGTCGCCAGACAGGAAAGACGGGATCATGCCGCAAAGGTTTGACCCCACCTGGGCCGACGCCATGGACGCCATTTTTCCGTTCCCCCCGCGCACGAAGCGCGGCATGAAACGACAAGGCATCAGCCCGGCGTTCTATATCCGCGCGATGCGGCGCTGGCTTGCGGGCCCCGCTTCGGCTGCGGAGCCGCGCCTGATCCATCGCGACCAGGACCTGGCGGTCGCGTGGGTCCCGGGCACCTCCACCCGGTTGGTCCTGGTGTTTTTCAGTATCAACCGCAAGCCGCTCCACCCTGACCGGCTGGAGTTTCAGGCAGCCGCCTCCGACAACGGCCGCAATCATGTGCTGGTGATCAACGACCGGGAAAGAAGCTGGTATTCCATGCCGGGGCAACGCGACCGGATCGTCCGGGTTGTCCGGCAGTTCATGGCCAGGCACGGGATCGAGACCGTCTGGTCCATCGGGACGTCGATGGGCGGCCATGGCGCAATCCTGTTTTCGGGCGTGCTGCCGATTTCGAACGTGGTGGCCTTCGTGCCTCAGGTCCTGATGACTCGGGCGGTGACCGACCGGCTGGTCTGGAACGCACACCGGCCCAGGCTGCGAAGCGGGGTCGAGCAGGATCTGACCCCGATCATGGCCGCTGCCGATTGCAGTTTCAACATCGTCACGGGTGACAAACACCACGACGACCCGATCCACCTTGCCCATATCCGCAAGCAGTTGCCGGACGCGGGAAATGTGCGGATCGTGGTCGTGCCCGGGCAGAAACACAACGTCTGCAACTGGCTGGAGACTCAGGGCAAGTTGGCGGATCTGATCGCGGCCCTCTGGGCCGGGGATCGGCTTGCCCTCGACCGATGCAGCAAGGCGCTGCGAACACCACTGGATTTGACGCTGGCCTGACAGGGCTTTCTGCGACTGGAAAAGATGCGAGGGATGAAGATGACCAAGTTTGACGCCGCCTGGGTTGCCGCCGAAGCCGCCAAGCGCACCTGGCTTGAGGCGAACGGGCTTTACCGGGCCGAGGATGAGCATTCCTCTTGCGGGGTCGGGCTGGTGGTGTCGATCAACGGCAAACCCTC
>NCDS01000131.1 GCA_002280315.1 Rhodobacterales bacterium 32-66-7
CGTCCTTCAGGACCGCCCGCATCGTGTTCAGCGTGGCCATGCAGGTGGTGGGCGACACGATCCAGACCTTCAGCGCGAAGCCTTCCCGCACCACATCGGGAAAGTTCGCGTGCAACTCGGCATAGACCGCTTCGGAGGGCAGGAACATCAGCGCGCCATCGGCGGTCTCCCCCTCGACGATGTAGCGTTCGGCAATCGCGCGGATATGGGTGCGGACCGAAACGCGCAACTGCTGACCCGCCTCGGTCACCCCGCGCGGGGTGTCGGCACGGCGCAGCGCCTCATACGCCTCAAGCGGGAACTTGGCGTCGATGACGATGGGCCCGGGCGGGTTGGGCAGGTGGATCAGGCAATCGGCGCGCTTGCCGTTCGACAGTGTCGCCTGCATCGTGTAGGCGTCCTTTGGCAGGGCCTTCTGCACGATGTCGTGGAGCTGAATTTCCCCGAAAGCGCCCCGCGTCTGCTTGTTCGACAGGATGTCCTGCAAACTCAGCACGTTGCCCGACAGCTTCTCGATATTGGCTTGCGCCTTGTCGATGGTCTCCAGCCGCGTCTGCAACTCTCCCAGACTGCGGGCGGTACGGGTGGAGGTGCCGTGCAGCGCCTCGGTCATCTGGCGCTGCACTTCTGCAAGGCGTTGTTCCATCACCTGCAGCATCGCGGTCTGGCTGACGGCCTGCGTCTCGGACACATGATGAAGGCCGCCTGCCAGCCGCTCCTGCCCGTCGCCAAGCTGCTGGATCCGGGTCGAGAGCCAGCCGATCTCGCGCAGCAGCGGTTCGGCGGCGGTGGCCGACCGGCTGACGCTGCGCAGGATCAGAAGGAGGAGGCCGAGGAGGACAACGGCTATCGCGCCAAGGATCAGCACCTCCGGGTCGTTCCAGGCGTAGGTCTGGCCGAAGAGGGTGATCATCGGCGGCCGAACAGGCGTTCGATGTCAGAAAGGCTCAGTTCCACATAGGTTGGCCGACCATGGTTGCACTGACCGGAAAGCGGCGTCGCCTCCATCTCGCGCAGAAGGGCGTTCATCTCTTCGCCCCGCAACTGGCGGCCGGAGCGGACCGAGCCGTGGCAGGACATCCGCGACAGGATCGCGTCGATCCTGGCCTGCACGAGGGCGCTGTCGCCCGCATCGGCAAGCTCATCCAGGATGTCCCGGCACAGCGCCGTCCCGTTGACCGGACCAAGGATCGCCGGGGTCTCGCGGATCGCGATGGCGGTGCCGCCGAAGGGTTCGATGGCAAGGCCGACCGTCGCCAAGGCTTCGGCATGGTCCAGCAGGCGGGCGCAGTCGGTCGGGGACAACTCCACGATCTCGGGGATCAAGAGGGCCTGCGCGCGGATGCCGGTGTCGGCCATCTGGCGCTTCAGCCGTTCGTAGACGAGCCGCTCATGCGCGGCATGCTGGTCGACGATGACGATGCCGGTGGCGGTCTGGGCGAGGATGTAGTTTTCATGAAGCTGCGCTTTTGCGGCGCCCAGGGGGTGCTGCAGAAACCCCTCATCGCTTGGCGCCGCCCGCTCTTCGGTCGGGGCGGTCGCTGGACCCTCGGCAAAGCCGAAGGGATGCGGGTCCGGCGACTGGAACGCAAAGGCGCGCGACAGGCTGTGCTGGCTGGGGCGGTCCATCTGGTAGACCGGACGCATCGCCTGCAAGGTCGCAGCGCCGATGGTGGAGGATGCCCGATGCCCCGCCCCAGCCAGCGCGGTCTTGAGCGCGGTGATGATCAGGCTGCGCGCCGCTTCGGGTTCACGAAACCGCACCTCGGACTTGGCGGGGTGTACGTTCACGTCCACCCGCTGCGGGTCGGCGATCAGGTTCAGGACTGCCGCCGGATGCCGGTCACGCGACAGGACATCGAAATAGGCCGCCCGCAGCGCCCCGAACAGCATCCGGTCCAGAACCGGCCTGCCGTTGACGCAAAGATACTGCTGCGCCGACGACCCGCGCGAATAGGTCGGGAGGGCGGCGAAGCCTTGGAGGCGCAGACCCTCTCTTTCGCAGTCGATGCAGAGGGCGTTCTCGGTGAAGTCCCGCCCCAAAAGATCCGACAGCCGCCCCTGCAGCGCGTCGGCGCGGTCACCGGACCGGGCATCGACGCGAAGCAGCACCCGCGCGGCCCCCCCGGTCACATCGCGCAGGGTAAAGCCGACCCGGGGTTCGGCCATCGCCAGACGGCGCAGGGTTTCGGCCACCGCCTGCAACTCGGCCCGGTCGGTGCGCAGGAACTTGAGCCTTGCGGGCGTCGCAAAGAAGAGGTCGCGCAGGTCGATGATGGTCCCGCGCGTCAAGGCTGCGGGACGTACCGGGGTCAGACGCCCAGCCTCGCAGGCGATCTGCGCCGCCGGATGCCCCATGGCGCGCGAGGTGATGGTCAACCGGCTGACCGAGCCGAGCGAGGGCAGCGCCTCGCCCCGAAAGCCGAACGAGCGGATATCCAGCAGGTCCGACCCGTCGATCTTGGAGGTCGCATGCCGCGACAGCGCCAGGGGCAGATCCTCCGCCGTCATGCCGCAACCGTCATCCGTGACGCGGATCAGGGTCTTGCCGCCATCGGCGATGTCCACCTCGATCCGGCTGGCCCCGGCATCAAGCGCGTTTTCCACCAGCTCCTTCACCGCTGAGGCGGGACGCTCCACCACCTCACCCGCCGCGATGCGGTTCACCGCCGCCTCATCCAGAAGCCGGATCACCGGACGGCCCGAAGCGCCCGTTATCTTGGGAGTGTGAACAGTCATACCCCTATTGGTAGCAGGGCGGCCCGAGTCGGGAAAGAACGAAACCGGATTTTCGCAACGAAGCCTTGCAGTTTCTGCCACCCCTGTCAGAAAGGCGAAAATCGGGGACGGACATGCAAGACATCCTTTCATTGGCGGGCGCCAACCTTCTGACGCCGATGATCCTCAGCTTTGCGCTGGGTCTCGCGGCGGCGCTGGCCAGAAGCGAGCTTACCATCCCCGAGGCGGTGGCGAAGGGGATGTCGATCTACCTTCTGTTCTCCATCGGCTTCAAGGGTGGGGTCGCGGTGGCCGACCATGGGCTGGACGTCCGGTTGGGTGCTGCCCTGCTAGCGGGGGTCGTCCTGTCCTTTGCACTTCCCTTCGTGGCCTTCGGGTTGTTGAAGCTGATGACCCGGCTTTCGGTCACCGATGCGGCAGCGGTCGCGGCGCATTACGGGTCGATCAGCATCGTGACCTTCGTGACCGGATCATCGGTCGTGCAGGCGGCAGGGCTTTCGGCCGAGGGCTACATGGTCGCCGTGGCCGCAGCGATGGAAGCGCCGGCGATCATCTCGGCGCTGTTTCTGGTGCAGCGCGGCGGCGGGCAGGCCGAGCGGCTGGATGCCGAGTTGTGGCGCGAGATCCTCCTCAACGGCTCCATCGTCCTTTTGGTCGGGTCGTTCCTGATCGGCATGCTGACCGGCCAGCAGGGCATGGCGCGGATCGAGGCGTTCATCGTCGCCCCCTTCCAGGGCGTGCTGTGCCTGTTCCTTCTCGACATGGGGCTGGTTGCGGGACGCGGGATGCGGGGCGCGCGGGGGGTGATGACTCCGGGGGTCTTGCTGTTCGGCCTGCTGATGCCGGTGGTCGGCGCGGGGATCGGGCTGGCGGCGGGAATGGCGCTGGGCCTGTCCACCGGCGGGGTCGCCTTGATGATGGTTCTGGCGGGATCGGCGAGCTATATCGCCGTGCCTGCCGCCATGCGGGTGGCCTTGCCCGATGCCAACCCGAGCGTCTATCTGACGCTGTCCCTTGGGGTGACGTTTCCGTTCAATCTGGTCATCGGCATCCCGGCCTGGGTCGCCGTGGCGCAGGCCGTGGGGGGGTAGATCATGCAGATGCACAAGGCCAAGCGGGTCGAGATCATCATCGAAGCCCCGATGGAGGGGCGGCTGACCGCCGCGCTGGAAAAGGCCGGGGTCAGCGGGTTTTCGGTGCTTCCGGTGCTGGGCGGCAGCGGTCGGTCGGGCCGCTGGACGCGCGAGGGGCAGGTCGGGCGCAGCGGGATGGTGGCGGTGGTCTGCCTGATCCGGCCCGAACGGCTTGATGCGCTCTTGGAGGCGGCCTTCGCGGTGGTTGACCGGCATATCGGCGTGATCGGGGTCACGGACGCCGAGGTCTTGCGGGCGGAGCGGTTTTGATTGACTTGCGCGGTCTAAAATTTTTCGCCGAAAAATTTTAGACAGGGGGACAGGGGTTTGATGGATACCGTGCGCAAGCCTGGGAAAGTCCTGCTTCTGGGCGCGACCGGAAGCATCGGGCGCGGGGCGGCGCGGGCCTTGACCGAGGCCGGCTTTTCCGTCGTGGCGCTGGTGCGGCCCGGTTCTGTTGCGGTGCCGGGGTGTCGTCTGGTCGAAGGGCAGGTCACCGACCCGGCCGATCTTCGCGCCCTGATGCAGGCGGAGCGACCCTTGGCCGTCGTGTCATGCCTTGCCAGCCGGACCGGAGAGCCCGGCGATGCCTGGGCCGTGGATCACGCGGCGCATGCCCTGGTCCTTGCTGCAGCCAAGGCGGCGGGGGTGGAGCGGTTCGTCCTTCTGTCAGCGATCTGTGTGCAAAGGCCGAAGCTGGAGTTTCAACGCGCCAAGCTGGCGTTCGAGGCGGAGTTGCAGGCCTCGGGTCTTGACTGGTCCATCGTGCGGCCCACGGCCTATTTCAAATCGCTGTCGGGTCAGGTGGCGCGGGTCAAGGCGGGCAAGCCGTTTCTGGTGTTCGGCGACGGACGGCTGACCGCCTGCAAGCCGATCTCCGACGCCGATCTTGGCCGTTATCTGACGCTGTGCCTGACGGACCCGGCGCTGAAGAACCGCGTGCTGCCGATTGGCGGGCCGGGACCGGCGATCACGCCGATGGATCAGGTGGCGTTTCTGGGGCGGCTTCTGGGCCGACCGGTCCCGGTCAAGCGGGTGCCGCTGGTCCTGATGACGGCAATCATTGCGGGCCTGTCGCTGGGGGGACGAGTGTCGCGCAAGCTGGCGGCAAAGGCGGACCTCGCACGCATCGGGCGCTATTACGCCACCGAATCGATGCTGGTCTGGCAGGATGGCCGCTACGACGCGGACGCGACGCCGGAGTTCGGGTCAGACCGGCTGGAGGATCACTATGCAGCGCTGCTGCGGGGTGAGGTCGGCGATGGCCTTGGGGCGCACAAGGTCTTTTAGGCACTCATTTCGGGGGGCGCTCGTCGAGCACTTCGTGCACTCCTCGCTCGGGGATGCGCCGACGAGTGCACGACGTGCTCGAGGAGGGTCGGTCAAAGACCCGTCGGCTGGCCCACGACGACGAATTGCAGCGCCTCGGGCAGGAAGATGCGTTTTGCGACCCTTGCGGTATCTTCCAGCGTCACCGCTTCGATCCTGGCGTTGCGGGTGACGGCATAGTCGATCGGCAAGCCCTCCATCTGCATCCCGACAAGGATGCTGGCGATGTTGCCGTTGCCGTCAAACCGCAGCGGATAGGACCCGGTCAGGTAGGTCTTGGTCGTGGCAAGCTCATCCGCGGTCAGGCCATCGGCGGCAAGCCGCGCCCATTCGGCGCGCAGGACGGCAATCGCCTCGGCCACCTTGTCGTTCGAGGCGGAGAACTGGCCAAGGTACAGCTCGGCCTGGTCAAGGCCGACAAGATAGCTGCCGATCCCATAGGTCAGCCCGCGCTTTTCGCGGATCTCGCTCATCAGCCGGGCGGTGAAGCGGCCGCCGCCCATCGCCTCGTTCAGGATGAATGCGGCGAAGAAATCCGGGTCCTCGCGCGCGATGCCGACATGGCCGAAAAGGACGCTGGCCTGCGGGGTCGGGAAATCGACGGTGGTAACCCCGCCCGGCAGTTGCAGTTCGGCCCGGGTCGGCAGGGGTGCGCCGCTGGCGGGAAGATCGCCCAGAAGCTGGTCAAGCAACACCCCAAGCTCAGTTGCGGTGATATCCCCTGCAGCGGCCACATAGATGCGGTCGCGCGCCAGGGCCCCCTGGTGGGCGGCCTCGATATCCTCGCGCGTCAGCGCCGCCACCGACTCTGCGGTGCCGTCGCCCGACGAGCCATAGGGATGGTCACCAAAGGCCAGCGCATAGAACCGTTGCGAGGCGAGGGCATCCGGGTCCTTCGCGTCGGAACGGATGTTGGACAGCACCTGTTCGCGCACCCTTTCGATAGCGTCGGGGTCGAAGCGCGGGTCGATCAGCGCCTGACGCAGAAGGGCAATGGCCTGATCGCGGTTTTCGGTCAGGAACCGCGCCGAGACGCCAACCGAATCGGCCCCGGCGTCAAAGCTGAAGCTTGCGGCCAAAGCATCGCGGGCTTCAGCGAAGGCCAGGCTGTCCAGGTCGCCCGCGCCTTCCTCGATCAGGGCGGTCATCAGGTTGCGAGGTGACCTCCTTGATGGCAAGCTCGGCCCGGGCCGGGGTGGTCAGCGCAAGGGCGGAAAGGAGGACAAGTGCGATGCGGCGGATCATTCGGATGCCCCTTCTTCAGCGACAGCTTCGCCCTCGGGCCGGGTCAGCCAGCCGGTCACGGCATTCCTGCGGTCAAAGACCTTGGCGGCTGCGGCCATGATGTCAGCTTCGGTCACGGCGGCAAGCGCCTCATCCCAGCCGTCGATATCTTCGATGGTGAGCCCGATGCTCAGCCCCTCGCCGTATTGCCGCGCCAGAGTGTTCACATCGTCACGCGCATAGATTTCGGCGGCGCGCACCTGGGTGCGGATCCGCTCCAGCGCGGCGGGATCGGGACCGGTGACCATGAATTCGGAGATGACACGGTCCATCTCGGCCTCGGCGGTCGCCAGACTGATCCCGGGGGCAGGAACGACATAGACCCCGAAGGTGCCATCGTCGATCGATGTGCCGTCGTAGAAGGCGGCGGTGTAGACGGCGGTCTGGGTTTCGAACTGCAAGGCCTGCGGCAGGACCGAGGTCTGGCCATTGCCGCCCAGAAGCTCGGCCAGGACGGTCAGCGCGGCGGCTTCGGCCTGGTTGCCGGGGTCGCGTTCCGGGGCGAGGTAGGTGCGGAAGACATAGGGTTCCGAGACCCGTTCGTCCGCCAGCGTCAGCCGACGTTCGGCGAGTTGCGGCGGTTCCTGCGGCCGGTCGCGGGGCGGCAGATCAAGGCTGGGCTTCAACCCGCCGTAATGCTTTTCCGCCAGGGCGCGCACCTGATCGGGGTCCACGTCCCCGGCGATGACCAGGGTGGCATTGTTCGGGGCATAGTAGCGCTGGTAATGGGCAAGGGCGTCGTCCTGCGACAACGCCTCCATCTCGTGCCGCCAGCCGATGATTGGCGTGCCATAGGGATGGTTCAGATACTGCGCCGCGCGCATCTGTTCGGACAGAAGCGAGCCGGGGTCGCTGTCGGTGCGTTGACCACGCTCTTCCAGGATGACCTGGCGTTCGGTCAGGACATCGTCTTCGGTCAGGCGGAGATTGCGCATCCGGTCAGCCTCAAGCCCCATGACAAGGTCAAGCCGGTCGGCAGCGACGCGCTGGAAATAGGCGGTGTAATCCCATGAGGTGAAGGCGTTGTCGTCGCCGCCCTGCGCCTCGACGATCGCGGAAAACTCGTTCGGGCCCACGGTTTCGGTGCCCTTGAACATCAGGTGTTCCAGAAAATGCGCAATGCCCGAGGTGCCCGGCGGTTCATCGGCCGACCCGACGCGGTACCAGATCATCTGCACCGCGACTGCGGCGCGATGATCCTCGATCACGACGACATCCAGACCGTTTTCAAGCTGGAAGGTGCTGACCGTGCCGGCCGCGGCGGGCAGCGCCACGGCTTGCGTCAGGGCAAGCGCACAGGCAGCGGTCAAGCCGAATTTTCCGGACATCAGGATCTCCCTTTGATCTATACGAGATGACAGGAACCCCGGCGCGGTCAACCCCGGCCAACGCAGCTGTTACTGGTCCTGCCAGGCGTCCTGGGCTTCGGCGCTGGGCGGGGCAGAGGGCGTCTTGACCCCGGCCTTGCGCCAACGGGCAAGCTCGGCCTCCTGGTCCAGGCTTTGCTTGCGATAGGCGCGGTAATAGACGTTCACGTTGAACAGACGCTCCAGCACGCGGCCCTGGTTGTCGCTGCGAAACTCAAGATCCTCGGCGGCGAGTGCGTCGCGGATGCCACTCTCGACCCCGAAACGCGCGGCATGGGCATAAAGCGCGCCGTCGCCCGAGGGGATGCCGCCCGCCGCCGAAGGCTGGCCGCCAAGCGCCACGATAGCGTCCGAAGTGGGTTGTGGATCGGACCGGTTGGCCCCACCAGGCGTGGGGGCCGGAAGGTCTGCCAGCGTGTCGGGCATTTCCAGCGCCTTCGGGGGGACAATCGCAAACTCGTCCGGGCCGTCGCCCGAGGTCAGGTTCATCAAGGACCGATTGCCGCCGCCGCAGGCAGACAACGCCAGCATCATCGCCACCGCGAGGATCGCCTTGCCTGTCACTGCCCGCATCCTGCCCGCCTCCGAAACCGTTCAACGGTCGTCTTAGCCGAAAGAATGGCGGTCGTCACGGGTATTAGCGCCGCCTCGGGGTGGGTTTTTCGTCCTTCGGCTGGGTTCCGGCAAAGAAGACGAGGCCCAGCGCGCCAAGGAAAACCGTGATGTCGGCGACGTTGAAGGCGTAGGGGTTCTCGATTCCACAGCAGGACATGTTCAGAAAATCGGCCACTGCGCCGTAAAGCACCCGGTCGATCACGTTGCCAAGCGCCCCGCCGACCAGAAGACCACCCGCAATCCGCCCCTTCCAGTTGCCGCGTTCCCGGGTCATCCACCAGATCACCCAGGCCGAGATTGCCAGCGCCAGCGCGATCAGTCCCCAGCGGGCGAGGTCCGAGCCATTCGACAGAAGGCCGAAGTTCACCCCCCGGTTCCAGGCCATGCGGAACACAAGGTAGGGCGGGAAGATGTCGATCTCGCCCCGGTTGATCAGATCAAGCCAATGGACGACAAGGTATTTCGAGATCTGGTCGATCCCGAAGGTGACAAGCGCGATGGTCCAGAAACGCCGCATGTCAGTGCCGGAAATGGCGCATGGCGGTGAAGACCATGGCAAGGTTGCGGGCGTCGGCGGCGGCAATCACCGCATCATCGCGAAGGGAGCCTCCCGGTTGGATGATCGCGGTGGCCCCGGCTTCGGCTGCGGTGATCAGGCCGTCGGCAAAGGGAAAGAACGCGTCCGAGGCGACGACCGCGCCTTGGGTCGGGGGGGCGGCAAGGCCCAGTGTTTCAGCCATATCCTGCGCCTTTCGTGCTGCGATGCGGGTGCTGTCGATCCGGCTCATCTGCCCCGCGCCGATGCCGACGGTGGCACCGTCCCTCGCATAGACGATGGCGTTCGATTTGACATGCTTCGCGACGGTCCAGGCAAACAGAAGGTCGGCCAGTTCCCGTTCGGTCGGGGCCCGTCTGGTCACCACGTTCAGATCGGCGGGCAGGACCTGTCCGACGTCGCGGTCCTGCACCAGAAAGCCGCCCGCGACCTGCCGGAAGCCTAGCGCCCTGGTCCTGGGGTCGGGCAGGGCACCGGTGGTCAGAAGACGCAGGTTCTTCTTTGCCGCAAAGATCGCCCGGGCGTCTTCGCTGGCATTGGGGGCGATGACGACTTCGGTGAAGAGCTTCACGATCTCTTCCGCTGTTACGGCATCGAGCGGCTGGTTCAGCGCGATGATCCCGCCGAAGGCCGAGGTCTGGTCGCAGTTATGGGCGCGCCGGTAAGCCTCGACCAGCGTCGTTGCCGTTGCCACGCCGCAGGGATTGGCGTGCTTGATGATCGCGCAGGCGGGGTCAGGGCCAAGCTCGGCCACGAGTTCGAACGCGGCGTCGGTGTCGTTGATGTTGTTGAAGGAAAGCTCCTTGCCCTGCCACTGCCGCGCCGTGGCCACTCCGGGCCGGTTGCTGCCGTCGGTGTAGAAGGCAGCCGCCTGGTGCGGGTTCTCGCCGTAGCGGAGGGGTTGGACAAGCTTGCCGGCAAAACTCCGATAGCGGGGTGCCGGGTCGTCCAGCGCTGCGGCAAACCAGCTGGCGACCGCGCTGTCATAGGCGGCGGTGCGAGAATAGGCGGTCAGCGCCAGCCGCTGGCGGAACTTCAGCGAGGTTGCCCCGTCCCGCGCCTGCAATTCGTGGATCAGACCGTCGTAATCGACCGGATCGGTCAGCACGGTGACGAAGCGGTGGTTCTTGGCCGCCGCACGAATCATCGCCGGTCCGCCGATATCGATATTCTCGATGCAGGTGGCGGGATCGGCCCCCTTGGCCACGGTTTCCTCGAACGGATAAAGGTTGACGACCAGAAGATCGATCGGCTCGATCCCATGCGCGGCCATCGCCACCAGATGTTCGTCATCATCCCTAAGGGCCAGAAGCCCGCCATGCACGTTGGGGTGGAGGGTCTTGACCCGCCCATCCATCATCTCGGGAAAGCCGGTCACCTCGGCCACGTCACGCACCGACAGGCCCGCCGTCCGCAGCAGCATCAAGGTACCGGAGGTCGAGATCAGCTCTACCCCAAGCCCGGCCAGAACGCGTGCAAGCTCCAGCAGGCCGGTCTTGTCCGAGACCGAGATCAGCGCGCGGCCGATGGGAACGAGGTTGGTCATGTGAAAGCCCTGTCGCGCATTCAGTCAGGATCGTCGGGATCGGTCCGCTCCAGATCACGGATGGCAAGCGGAGTATCCTTTGCCTTCGCCAAGGTCCAGCCTATCCGGGTCTCGAACCCCCGGGCTTCGGACCGCAGGACAATCTGGGCGGCAGGGCGCGGGTGGACGCGGCCCGGCTCCAGATAGGCGGTCGGTTCGAGGGACAGGCTCGCGCGACCGGAAAAGCGGAAGATCCAGATCTCGCCGCTGCGCAGGGCCATCGACACGGCGGTGTCGGACATGTCGAGCGTGGCATGCACGTCGGGATGAAGGTGAAAGCGGATCGAAAAGCCTGCCCCGCTCATCGCGGTCGCGGTCATCAGGTCCTGAAAGCGGCGCTGCGCCTCCACCGTCATCGCGGTCAGGGTGTCGACACCGGACAAGCGACGCCCATCCTGCGCCAGGGTCAGGCTGCGGCTGACGGTCAGGCCGTGGCTGGCAAGCCAGCCGTCATGGGCAAGGTAAAGATCGGCCCCCTCGCTCCCCAACGTCATGCGTGAGGTGGTGATGGCGGCCCGATGCTCCAACGTCATCCCGTCCGGCCCGAACCGCGAGGAGGAGCTGCCGTCGATGCACAGCGCCGAATGCGACAGCGTCGCGCGGGCAGCGTTCGCCCAGGCGGCACCAAAGCCCGCGCCCGGGCCGCAGTTCACGATCAAGGGGCGACGGCCCGAGGTCAGCTCGAACCCGGTGGTCGAGGCATGGGCCCCCCGCGCTGCCGACCCGCCGGGGGGTGGGGCTGCGTCGACGATCACCGTGGTCCGCCGCCCGGTCAGGCGGCAATAGCCCATCGCGATGCTGGGGGCCGGTCCGGGGCGGATGCCGCTCGCCGCAAGCGCCTGGTCAAGCCGCCCTTCGGCCCCCCGCTCACCACCATGAAACCGGGCCAGCCCGCCATCGGCATGCCGCAGCGTCCGCAGCGCCGGGGTCACCCGCCGGATCGCGGCCGAGATTTCGGCCGGGACGGGGCGGGCGGCTTCGGTCATCGCACTCGCCGCCCAAGTGAGGAGGGTCAATATCTCCAGCAATTCCTCGGGGTTGCGGCTCAGGATGCCGCCGTCAAGGTCGATACTGGCGCGGCAGGCGCTCGCCAACCCGGTGGCCGAGGGGGCGACCAGCCGCTCCAGCCCCATCAAGGACAGCCCGGCATAGACCAGGCCGGTCAGCGCCTCGATCTGCGGCAGGCCGGGGGCGGCGGCCTTCCAGCGCCGGGACAGATAGGCCGACTGCCGCGCCAGAGAGCGGTAGAACGCGTCCGTCGTGGCGCGGTCGCAGCCCGACAGCAAGGTTGTGGCGTGATGCACCCAGCGCACGATCCTGCGCCCGGTCAGATCGGGCGTCCAGCCCGGACCCGAGCCGCTGCCGTGCCGGGCGATCCAGTCATGCGTCCACTCCCGCGCCCGCACCCGCGCTGCGGGGGTCCCGAAGGCCACCAGATCGTCAAGCCAGGCAAAGCCATGCGCTTCGGCCAGAAACGCCGGGTCCGGTGCAGGCACATCCCAAAGCACCCGGTCCGGGGCCTGCACCAGATGACCGGCAAACAGGATGTTCCCGGTCAGAAGCTGCTTGCCGCGACCGTAGACGCCAACCGAACGGGGTTCCTGCTGCGAGACAAAGCCCTTGGGCACCCGCGCATGCCCGGCTGCAAAGGCTGCAAGCCTGTCTGCCAGACGGCCGAACCGTTCCCGCGTCTGTTGCCTGCCGCCCACCTTGTGCCCCGCCTGCCAGTCTGGGTGTCCGGTTTGCCCGGATCATCCGATCAACCATAACGCGACCTTGCCACCCCGTCACGTCAAAGCCGCGTCAGGCGGCCCGCCTTCACTGCAGATGGTCGATCCGTGCCATGTATTGCGCCAGATGCCCGACCTCGCCCAGCCAGCGGGCCAGAAGCCGCGGGTCATGCGGGGCGGCGTGGACGCCGGCGGGGATCTCGCGGTTCAGGACCGCCTCGACGGCAAGCGTCACCGGCACCGACA
>NCDS01000132.1 GCA_002280315.1 Rhodobacterales bacterium 32-66-7
ATCGCACTATGCGGCCTTGGGCCCTAAGTTCGACCTCCGCCAGCATCTGTCCGGCCCGATCCTGTGCGAGGGGATGATCTATGGCCCCACCGGGCGCGTCACCTCACGCTTCGTCGCGGATATGGACGGGGTCTGGCAGGGCGACACCGGCACCCTGTCCGAGGTGTTTCGCTATGACAACGGCAAGGTCCAGACCCGCGCCTGGACGCTGATGGTCGCGCCGGATGGTGGCATTGTCGCCACCGCCCCGGATGTGATCGGACAGGGGACGGGCCAGGCGTCGGGGCCGACCGTGGTGCTGCGCTACCGCATCCGCCTGACGCCCGAGGCGGGGGGACATGTCCTCGACGTGATCGACTGGATGTATCTGATGGAGAACGGCACGATCATGAACCGCTCACAGTTCCGCAAGTTCGGCATCAAGGTGGCCGAGCTTGTGGCCACCATGCGCCCCAATCCCCCGGTCGCCGAATGAGGGCGTTTCGCGGCAAGCGCTACTGGCTCGTCGGTGCCTCTGAAGGGTTGGGGCTGGCTTTGGCCCAGAAGCTGAGCGCGGCGGGCGCAGAGGTGATCCTGTCGGCGCGGAGCGAGGATGCCTTGCAGGCAGCGGTGGCCAGCCTGCCGGGCATGGCGACGGCGCTGACCGTCGATGTTGCGTCAACCGACAGCGTGACTGCCGCAGCGGCAAAGTTGGGTCAGGTGGACGGGGTGGTGTTCCTTGCCGGGGTTTACTGGCCGATGCGGGCGCAAGATTGGGACTCCAAGGCCGCCGAGGCGATGGCCAACATCAACTTCACCGGCTGCATCCGGGCCATCGGCGCTGTCCTGCCCGGCATGGTGGCGCGGGGCCAGGGGCATGTGGTCATCACCGGCTCGCTTTCCGGCTTTCGCGGTCTGCCCGGGGCCATCGGCTATGCCGCCTCAAAGGCCGGGACGATGGTGCTGGCAGAATCGCTTTACGCCGATCTGCGGAAGTCCGGAATTGCGGTGCAACTCGCCAACCCCGGCTTCATCCGCACCCGGCTGACCGCAAAGAACGATTTCCGGATGCCCGCCATCATGGAGCCGGAAGAGGCCGCCGCGATCATGTTCCGCCACATGCAGTCCGGCCGCTTCAAGATCAGCTTTCCGACGGTGTTCAGCTGGCTGTTTCGCGGTGGGCAGTTCCTGCCGGACGCGCTTTACTACCGGATGTTCCCGCCGCGCGGCTGAGCCTCAGGCCGAACGCAACTGCACCATGAAGAACCCGTCCATCCCGCCCCGGTCGGCCCAATGATCCGGCCTTAGCCGCAAGCCACCGGTTTCGGTCCACCAGACGGGATCGACCCCCGCCATTTCGCGCCGTTCAGCCACCAGCCCCGGATGCCGGGCAAGGGCGGCTGCCAGTTGCCCCTCGCCCTCTTCGGGCAGAAGCGAGCAGGTGGCATAGACCAGCCGCCCGCCCGGCTTCAACCACCCGAGCGCCCGGTCCAGCAGTGCCGACTGGAGGGCGACAAGATCGGGCAGGTCCGAGCCGTCCTTGATGAACGGCAGGTCGGGATGGCGGCGGATCGTGCCGGTGGCCGAACAGGGCGCATCCAGAAGGATCGCATCGAAGTGCTCCTCCGGCTGCCAAACCAATGCATCGGCGACCACCAGCCCTGCTGCAAGCCCGGTCCGCGCCAGATTGGCCTTTACCCGCTGCATTCGCGGGGCGGAGACGTCAAGCGCCGTCACCGCAGCGCCAGTAGCCGCCAGTTGCAGCGTCTTGCCCCCGGGTGCGGCGCAAAGGTCAAGGACGCGTTCCCCCGGCTGAACCGCCAGAAGCCGGGCCGGAAGGGCTGCCGCCGCATCCTGCACCCACCAGCCACCCTCGGCATAGCCGGGCATCGTCGAGACTTGCCCATGGGTCGCCAGACGCAAACTGCCGGTCGGCAGAACCTCCCCCTCGGGTGCCGGAAAGCCTGGACGGAGAGTCAGGTCAAGCGGCGGGATGTTTGCCTGCACCGCCTCGATCCCCTGTACCGCGTCACGTCCCCAGGCATGGACCAGGGGTTGGCGCAGCCAGCGCGGCAGCTTCTGCACCGGTTGGCCGTCGAACGCCACGCTTTCAGGCAAGGCCCGCAGCACCGCGTTGACCAGCCCCGCCATATGGCTGCTGCGCCGGTCGCGGCGCACGATGTCGACGGCGGCATTCACCACGCCATGCGCTGCCGCCCCCATCGCCCGTTCCACCACCGCCAGCCGCAAGGCATTGCGCACCAGAAGCGGCGGAGCCTTGCGCAGATGCCGGTCCAGAAGCCGATCCGCCGGTTCCAGATGCCGCAGGACATCGCCCGCCAGCCGCAACGCCCGCGCCCGGTCGGAGGGAGCCAGCCCCTCGGCGGCTGCATCCTCCAGCATCCGCCCCTCACCCAGAACCGCGCCCAGGATCGCCACCGCCGCCGCCCGCGCCGCCACACCTTCGGCCATGTCGATCCTTGCCCCGCTCCCTTGTTCCGCCTTTGGGCGGCCTATATTACCGGGAAGGCCTGCACAAGGAACCCAGCCATGGACCCGACCGACGCCGACCTTCCCCCCGCCGACCTTCCCCCCGCCGCCCAGCGCGCCCTGGCCGAAGCCGCCCTGCGCCGGAAAGAGGCCGAGGGCAAGGCCCCGTTACCGACCGAGCTTGGTGGTCGCAAAGGCCCCGAACCGGTGCGCTACGGCGATTGGGAGAAGAAGGGGCTGGCGGTCGATTTCTAGGGCCTTCACCGCAGCTGGAACACCGCCGAGTCGCCCTTGCCCTGATCCGAGGTAAAACGCAGCGACGCGGCGTCCTTCACCTCGACCACCTGGCAGTTGTAGGGCACAGCCTTGCCGTTCCACGCCATCTCGCGGCAGAAGAAGCCATCCTGCCAGGCCCAGGTGCCGGTCACTTCGGACCCAAGCGCCTGGCCTTCGATCGTGCCATCCGGCTTGACCGACAGGGACAGGCCAAGCATCGCCAGCCGAAGCTCTCGGTCCTGGACCAGCGACAGGAACTCCCCCCTGTCGCTTACGACAAGGAAATCGCTGGCCGCCACCGGAAGGGGCAGCGCAAGCGCAACCATCAAGGCGAGCGTTTTCTGCATGTCGGTCTCCAATCGTTAATACACCGGGTATCTACGATGGGTTCCGGCAACCGGATGACTTTTCAGAGCCCCAGCACATCCATCATGTCATATTCGCCGGGTTTCTGCCCCTGCCCCCACAGCGCCGCGCGCAGCGCACCCCGGGCAAAGATCGACCGGTCGGTCGCGACATGGCGCAGGATCAGCCGCTCACCCGCTCCGGCGAAGATCACGTCATGCTCGCCCACGATATCGCCGCCACGGATCGCCGAAAAGCCGATGCTCCCATGCGCGCGCGCGCCGGTGATGCCGTCCCGGCCCGACACCCGCGCCGCTTCCAGCGCCACGCCCCGACCCATGGCCGCAGCCTCACCCAGCATCAGGGCGGTGCCCGAGGGTGCATCGACCTTCATCCGGTGATGCGCCTCGACGATCTCGATATCCCAATCGGCCTCCAGCGCCTGTGCCACCTTCTGCGTCAAGCGCACCAGAAGGTTTACCCCCAGCGACATGTTCCCCGCCCGCACGATCACCGCATGCCGCGCTGCCGCCGCGATGCGGGCCAGATGCCCGGCCTCCAACCCCGTGGTGCCGATGACATGCACCGCGCGGGCCTGTGCCGCCAGGGCTGCAAACGCCACCGTCGCGTCGGGTGAGGTGAAGTCGATCACCGCCTGCGCCTTGGCGAACGCCTCCAGCGGGTCATCGGTCACGACGACGCCCACGGGTGCGCCCCCCATCGCCTCACCCACATCGCGGCCGATCCAGGCGTGACCGGCGCGTTCGACACAACCGACCAGCCGCAGACGGTCAGACCCTGACGCCAGCCGGATCAGCGTCTGCCCCATCCGCCCGGACGCACCGGTCACCACCAAGCCGGGAGCGTTGTTCATCCCCAATCCTCCGTTTCCCCCGTCCTAGCGCCTTCCTGCGGACCCCGAAAGCCCGGCGTTGCAGGCCGGGGCGAAAGGGCCTAAAGGGGCGGCATGGCAAACAAGCGCTTTCCCAACGCCTCCGGCCCCTCGCAGCGCCAGCTTCGGGTGGGCGAGTTGATCCGCCGCACGCTGGCCGATGTGCTGAACCGGGGCGAGATTCATGACCCCGACCTCAACGCGATGTCGATCACCGTGGGCGAGGTTTCGGTTTCGGCCGACCTCAAGGTCGCGACGGTCTATGTCATGCCGCTGATGGGCTCGGTTCCGGTGGCCGATACGGTGACCGCCCTTGCCCGCAACAAGGGTGAGCTGCGCCACCACATCGCCAAGGGCCTGACGCTGAAGAACGTCCCCGACCTGCGGTTCCGCGCCGACGAGACCTTCGACCGCCTGGACGAAACCCGCCGCCTCTTCGCCAATCCGACCGTCCAGCGCGACCTCGAGGCGCCGGAGGAGGAAGAGTGAAGCTGCGTCTGGCGATCCTTCTGGCGTTGGCTCCGCTGACGGCTGCGGCCGCAACCTGCCGCGATGCCCAGTACGAAGGCATCTCCTACACCCTGTGCGAGGTCGCGCTGGGTGAGGATCTGCGTCTCTTTCACACCGGCCCCGACGGCACCGTCTATGGCAGCTTCAACAAGGTGAACGCCGCCTTGGCGGAAGAGGGCAAGACCCTTGGCTTTGCGATGAACGCCGGGATGTATCACCGCGACCTCGCTCCGGTCGGGCTTTATCTGGAAGAAGGCGTTGAAACCTCTGCCATCGTGACCAGCGACGGGCCGGGCAACTTCGGCCTGTTGCCGAACGGCGTGTTCTGCATCGGCGAGACGTTCCAGGTCATCGAAAGCCGCGCCTATCAGGCCGACCCGCCCGACTGCCGCTTTGCCAGCCAGTCCGGCCCGATGCTGGTCATCAACGGCGCGCTCCACCCAAGCTTCGTCCCCGACAGCGACAGCCTCAACATCCGCAACGGCGTCGGAGTCAGTGCCAACGGTGACCGTGCGGTCTTTGCCATCTCGAACGAGGCGGTGAACTTTCACAGCTTCGCCCGCCTGTTCCGCGACGCGCTGGACCTGCCGGATGCGCTTTACTTCGACGGCAGCATCTCACGCCTTTATGCACCCGAGCTCGGCCGCCACGACGGGGGGTTCCCGATGGGCCCCATCGTCGGCACCGTGATTCCGCAGGGCTGACGGCATGGCACGGGTGAAGAAGGGGCGGGCCATCAGCGGCTGGCTGGTGGTGGACAAGCCCGCAGGCATCACCTCCACCGCCGTGGTGAACAAGGTGAAATGGGCGCTTTCGGCGCAAAAGGCGGGCCATGCCGGGACGCTTGATCCCGACGCGACGGGCGTGCTCGCGGTGGCTTTGGGTGAGGCGACGAAGACCGTGCCCTACATCACCGACGCGCTGAAATGCTACCGCTTCCGGGTGACGCTGGGCCAGCAGACCGACACCGATGACGCAAGCGGCACCCTGACCGCCACCAGCGACCAGCGCCCGACCGACGCCGGGATCGAAGCTGCCCTTGCGGCCTTCCGGGGCGACATCGCCCAGGTCCCGCCACAATACTCCGCCGTCAAGGTGGATGGCGACCGCGCCTATGACCTCGCCCGAGAGGGGGAGGTGATGGACCTCGCCGCCCGCCCGCTTTGGGTGGAACGCCTCACACTGCTGGACCGCCCTGACACGGACCATGTCGACCTCGAGATGATCTGCGGCAAGGGCGGCTACGTCCGCGCCATCGCCCGCGACCTTGGCCTTGCGCTCGGTTGCCTTGGCCATGTCGCCTGGCTGCGCCGCACTTGGTCCGGTCCCTTTCGCGCCGAGGACGGCGTGACGCTGGACCAGATCGAGGCCGAGGCCAGGACCGAGGCCCTCGACACCCGCCTCCTCCCCCTCGAACTCGGCCTCGCCGACCTGCCCGAATTCCCCGCCACCCCCGAAGGCGCCGCACGGCTTCGGAACGGCAATCCCGGACAGGTCATCGCCAATGCCGACTGGGGCACCGAAGGCTGGGCCAGCCTGAACGGCCAGGCCATCGCGGTCGGCCATTACCAGGGCGGTGAACTTCACCCCTCCCGCGTCTTCAACCGCTAAAACTTGGCTAAAATTGTGCTTCCTTTCTGGAAAAATATCCCACGGGGAGCGCGAGGGGTGTGAAACCCCTCGCTCCCACCGCAAGGCTGGGCGCAGCCCAAAAAGAAAAGGCCCCGCGTTGCCGCAGGGCCTTTAGCAACTCAGGCGCGCGGGGTCAGACCAACGCGGCTTTCGCCTGACCGGCGATGGCGTTGAACGCCTCGGGCTCGTGC
>NCDS01000133.1 GCA_002280315.1 Rhodobacterales bacterium 32-66-7
CGGCTTGGCGAAGGCTCGGGCGCGGCGCTGGCCATCGGGGTTCTGCAAGGGGCCGTCGCCTGCCATTCCGGCATGGCGACCTTTGCCGAAGCGGGGGTTGCGGCCGGTGCTTAGAGCACGAATTGGGGCCGGGCGCCTCCCCTTCCCCGGGTGGGGAGGGGTTGACGGTGGGGGCTGCCGATCGGCCAAGTCACCTCAGGAGCGGTAATCCCCCGTCAGGCCTTCGGCATCTTCAGCGCGACCAGTTTGCCGTTCTTTTGATAGCGCACTTCGGTCTCGGTGATCGCCTCGACCCGGCCGCCGTCGATCTTGTCGCCGACCTCGACCTTCTTCAAGCGCCCGTTCGACTGGCGGATCCAGGCGTAGCGGTTCGAATTGGTGCCATAGGTGCCGATCAGGTTGATCTTCGACAGGTTGATCGCGTTCGAAAACGTGGCCTGTTTGGCGACGTTGGCACTGGTCGGGATCGAGGGAGCCTTGTCGACTGCGCCAGGCTCATCAATCTCGGCGAGTTCTTCCGGCTTAAGATCACCTGCGGGGGCAGCGGCGACCTCGATGATCTCGGCCTTTGGCTCGGGCTCCGGCTCGCGGGCGGCGGCGGCGACTGCGGCTTCGACTGCGGCACTGAAATCGCGGGGCCGGGGCATCGGGCGCATCGAGATGGCGACGATCGACGGATCGCTCGCCTCCAGCGCCATTGCGGCGGCGAGGTCCGCCGCGGCCTGGGCCGCTAGCGACGCGCCCTGGGCACCAAGGTCGGGCGCACCAAGATCGGGCGCTGCAAGGTCAGTAGGGTCCAGCCCCGCCACATCGGCAGGCCGCGAGGCGGAGGCCGCAACCAGAACGCTGTCCGGGCGCGGCAAGGGGCGCAGTCGGGCCAGGGCACTGGCGTCTTCGTCCGTTGCAAGCCGGGCGTCGTCGTCCGAGGCGGGCACCAGAGAGTCCGGCCTTGGGCGCGGCCGCGCATTGGCCAGTGCCGGGTCGACGGGCGGCGCTGCCCCATCCGCGGTTGCCTCATCCGTGGCGAGTGTGTCTGGTTCGGGCACGGCTGCGGCGGCAGCATCCGTGCCACCGGTCACCAGACTTGCATCCTCGGGCGAGGGTGCATCGGGCTCCACCGCGGGCGGGAGCGCCGCCTTGGCCGCAGCGGCAGCCGCCGCGGCGCTTTCGCTGCGCACCGGCGGCAGAAGCGGCGGCTGGCCTGCGATCAGCATCACCCCGTCGGGCGACAGGATCCCCTCAGCCGTGGGCAACAGGAGGCCGTTGGCGTCGAACTGGTAGACCGTACCGAACGCCGGCGGCGGCACCAAAGCCTCGGGGCGCGCATCGACCGTGGCGGCGGGAGACGGCAGTGCAAGGGCATCAAGCGAGGTTGGCGGAGCGTCCATCGCGGGCAGGAAGATCTCGTCCTGATCTTCGACCGGGGTGGTCGCTGCGGCGATGTCGGTTTCGATCTCGGTGTCGGGAGCGGCGTCGGGCGCGGGGTCGGCAGTCTTTGCGGCGGGATCGGCCAGGGTGCCGATGGGCAGATCGGTCGCCTCAGCCTCGGCGAGGTTGATCGGCAAGGGCTCGCTTTCAAGGCTGGCCGGGTCCAGAAGTGCGGTGTCCGTCAGGTCCACAGTGGCCGGGTCGGTGGCCGGGTCGGTGGCCGCCTCGATTGTCCCATCGGCGGGGGCAGCGAGGCTTTCGTCGAATGCGTCGGCGGCTTCGGGCAGCGGCTCGGTCAACCCCTCGGGGTCCTGCATGTCTGCCAGCATCTCGTCTTCGACATCCGGCACGATCGCGGTGGCGGTGTTGGTCGTATCGCGCAGGAAGGATGACCAGGCGGCAACCGCCACAAGCGAGGCAAGCAGCAGGCCGACCAGAACCAGGAAGACCAGCCCGGTCCGGTTTCGCCGCGGCTTGGCCAGCCCGAACGTGCCGCCCGCGGCCATGGGCGACCTTGCGCCCTGCGGTCCGGATGGCGCGATGTCTGCCGCCTTGCCCTTCGCCTTAGCGCTGGTGCCCGGAATGCGGGTGCCGGGAATTCTGGGCGCGGTCACAAGGCCGGTCGCCGCCTTGGCCGGGGAAGGTCGGGCTGCGACGGTGCCAGCAGGCCGCATCGGATCGGGCCGCATCGGATCGGGCCGCATCGGATCCGGTGCCAGTCCGGTGGAGGCCGGCGCGGCAGGCGTCAGCGCGGCCGCAAGAGCCGGAGGGACCGCCTTCGGCACCGGCGGCACACCGCGCCCGGGCGCAAGGCCCGGCCCGGCATCGCGTTTGGCCATCAACGGCACCGGGGCGGCGGGGGATGCACCCGCAGCAGCAAGGGCGGCGCGGCGGCTGGCAAAGGCAAGCATCGCCGCGCTTGGTGGGGCGGGGGGCACATCATCGTCCGCCTCGTCAAGGAGACGCGCGCCACGATCCGACAAGGCCGACGGATCGCGCGACGCGGCCCCCGATGCTGTCGAAGTCGCGTGGATCAGGGCATCGCCCGCGACCTCAACCAGATCCGCATCGGCAAGGTCGGCATCGGGCAGATCCGCAGCGCGGAGGGCTTGTGCAGGCGCACGCTCTGCTACCAGCCTTGCGACGGGCCCCGCGACGGATGCAGCCAAAGGCTGAGGTGGCGCGTCAGGCACCGAACCCAAGGCGGCGGCCGGACGGCCACCCTGCGCCCGCGCCATCTGAAGCGCCATTTCCTTGGCCAGGAACTCTTCGGAGAGGGACGCCTGGCGTGCTGCGGCTTCCAGCGCCGCGTCAAGGTCTTCGGCGTCGTCCGGGGGCACCTCGGCAAACGGGGCTTCCTCGACTGCGGGCTCGTCGGCCAAAGGCGCGGCTTCGGTATCGCGGGCGGGAAGGGGAGCATCCGTATCCTCCGAAACCCTGGCATTCGCTGCGCTGACCACGGGCGTATCGGCGTCATGGACACTCGTGTCCGATGGTACTGCGGCCTGATCCGGGTCGGTGTGAACCGGGTCCGCAACAGGCTTGGGCTGAACTGGCTCTGAAGGGACTGGCTCTGGCTGGAAAGCCTCGACCTGCACCGAGCCGCCGGGCAGGCTGTCGACCTCATCCTCCAGATCAGGGGTGAAGGGGTCGGCCTCGGGCACCAGCGCCGCCATGTCGGGCGCAGGCACCGGCAGATCGGCGTTCAGCGCCTCTTCGAGGCCGGGCAGATCCTCTGCCGGGTCGGGGGACCGTGGCACCTCGGCCATGGGAAGGTCCCGCTGCAGGATGACCACCGGTTCTGCGTCGCGTTCGACGGTTTCGCCTGCCGCAAGGATGCCCGCCGCTGCCATGGTCGGTCCGAACCACACCTCACCGGCAAAACTGCCCGGCTCGGGGACGGCGACAAAGGACACCGGGTTCAGCCGGTTCTGGACGGCAAAAGCCTCAGCCTCATCCAGGGTTTCGCGGGCGACGACCGCGACCTGCACGATCGGTCCGGAGCCTGACCAGTCGAACACCAGATCGGCGACCGCGTAGGGCGTGCGACCCTCCAGCGCGGTGGCGATCTGACGCCGCAAGTCTGCATCGCTTGGGCCGGGGGCGTGAACGTCGGTGTAAAGGATCTGGCTTGCCGGCAGCACGATCTTGGTGGCCATCCCCAGCGGCGACAGGCCAAGAGCGGTCTTTCGAAGGTAGTCCACCGCATCGCCAAGGTCCGGGGCGTCAAACCCGACCTCCCCGACCGTATGCCAGCCCTTCGATGTTCGGTGCAGAAGCGCGATCACGTCGCGGCTGAGGTCGAGTGCGAATGTAGGTTTCATGACATCGCTCTAGCACGAATTCCGGAGGCGCGGGAACGCTCCCGGCATAGCTTGTGCAGCACTATAGCAGCTTTTCGCCGAAGAAAAGCGAAACGGCCAAGGAACGCCTTGTGGCCTGCGTCTGATGCCTGAAACCATGGGTCTGCACCAAAGGAGATTCCGATGCGCCCTTTCTATCCCCTGATCCTTGCCCTTGGCCTTGCCCTGCCGCTTCCGGCCGGTGCCCAGACCGACCCCCAGGCGCTGTCAACCGCCACCCAGCCAGCCACCCTGACGGTGACCGGAACCGGCACGGTCGAGGCTGCGCCTGACCTCGCAACCCTGACGATCGGGGTGACCACCCAAGGGGCAACCGCATCGGACGCGCTTGCCGCGAACTCTGACGTGCTGACCGCCGTCATGGCCCGTCTGACCACCGCCGGGATCGAGGCGCGCGACATGCAGACCTCCAACCTTTCGGTCAGCCCGAACTGGACCGGCTATGACAGCGCGACGCCGACCATCTCGGGCTATGTCGCGATAAACACGCTGACGATCCGGGTGCGGCAGATGGACGGGCTGGGTCCGGTCGTCGATGCGGCGGTCAGCGAAGGGGCGAACACGTTGAACGGGCTATACTTCGGCCTTTCCGACCAGGAACCCGTGCTGAACGACGCGCGGAAGCTTGCCGTCCGCGATGCCCGCGCCCGGGCCGAGTTTCTGGCGACCGCAGCCGGGGTCACGCTGGGGCGGGTCCTGTCGATCAGCGAAGGCGGCACCGGGTTCGATCCGATGCCCGCCTACCGCGCCGAGGCTGCGTCAGTGCCGGTGGCCGAGGGCGAGATCGGCCTCTCCGCGTCGGTCACCATGGTGTTCGAGATCACCGAATAAGCCGCTCCTGCGGGTTCGGGCAACGCCCCTTGTCCGGATTGGCCTGAACCGGTCTTCATTTGCCGGTTCGGCCATATTTTGTCCAAGTTCTTCACCCCATATGGCCGGAAATCGGGGCAGGAGCCGACGCCGCATGCTGGGCCGTCTGATCAAACTCGTCATCGTCGTCGGCACCCTGGCGGTGGTCGGGACCCTTGCCGCCGTGGGCCCGAAACCGTTCGACGGGGTGTTGCCACCGGTCGTTTCCAGCTATGTCGTGGACATTGTCGGGCCGGATGGCCTGCTTGAGCCGGGTACTGGCGTCAAGGCGGGGGCCCTGGCGACGGAGTTTGTGGTGGATGGCCCGGACGGGCTGATCGCCACCGGGCCGGTCGCCGCCAGTGCGGGCAACGTGCCGGTCTTCATCAACGAGGTGTTGACCGGACATTCCTCCGATCTTGCGCAGGCGTTTCCCGCGACGGTCACCACGATCCGGCCCATCCTTGGCTGCCGGATCACGCCGCCCCAGGCCGGCAGTCTGGTCGGGCATGTCACCGGATCGGCAGAGACCGCCCCGATGGCGCTTGTCAGTTACGATGAAGCAGATCTGGCCCGGGGCGTTGCCGAGTTCGTCGATCGCTACCGCAAGCGCGGCATTGCGGCACCGGTGCCGAGCGACGCCTTCGCCTTTCAGGCGCAGGACATCGTGGTGACCGAGACGACGGCTCCGGTCTACCTCGTGCTGGAAAACACCGGCGGAAACCGGATCTGGAACATCCACCTCACCGCCGGGGCCCGGGTGGAGCGGGTGGTGCTTCTTGGGGGGGCGCAGTCCGGGGTGGCGAACCTTGATCCGGTGGTCCCGGTCGAGGTCATTCTGGACGATGGCCTTGCCGCTTGCAACATCCGGCCGGCCCATCCCCTGAACGCCGGGCATAGGCTTTTGCAGCCCGGGGTCACGCCCGGTTCCGAAGCCGGACAGGCCGCCGCCGGGATCGTCAAGGCCGCCGCCGCCTATGACATCTGGTTTCGCGACAGCTTTGGCGTGACGGCAAGCGCCAGCCGGGTCGGGTTTGACAAGGGCACGGTCGCAGTGGTCGGGCCGCTGCCCGGTACGGCTTCGGGCAAGGACGTCCCCACAGCCGCCTATGCGCCGATCACCGGCGCAGACATCCGCACCACGCAGGACACCTATTTCGAGATCGTCGGTCAGGTGCCGAACGGGCAGGATTACGGCAGCCGCGTCATGCAACTGGCCACCGGCTTCGCCTTTGGCGACCTCTCGATCCTGCGGCAAGGAATCAGTTTCTGATGCTGCGGCTTCTGATCACCACCGGGGTGCTGTTGATGGTCGTGGGCTTCGGCACCGCCGGCTGGCAGTATTGGCAAAACTCCGTTGCAACCGCCCCCGGCACCTCGCCCGTCGCTGATGGAACCGATGTCTGGCTTGGAACGCCCACCGGCGGCATTGTCCCGGCGGAGGTGACTGCGGGCTTCCTGCTGCAGGATCGGTTCGTTCCGGGCCGGATCGCCACGATCCTGCGTACCGCCGCGCTGACCGATCTGTTGCGCGACGGTGAATCCTTGCCGGATCCGGTGTTTCTGGAGGTGATGGCCGATATCCGCGCGCCCTTGCTGGCCGAAGGGCTTTGCCCGGTGCTGACCGGGTCGATCGCTGCCGATTGCGCCACCTTTCCGGCCAGATCTTCGACTCGCTTAATGTCGAGGTGGCGATTGCCCCCGACCCGGCCGTGGCGGAGGCCGGGACGGTGGAAGTTGCGCTCGCCGCGGTGGTCGACACCGGCCAGTTCGCCTGCCTGTCGGACAGCGCAGGGCTGCTGTGCCGGATCACGGGGCTGACCCTCGAATGGGCGCCAGGGGTGCCGTATTCGGGCACAGCAAGGATCGGCTGGCTGTCGCCCTTGCCCGAAGGCGTCTATCCCGCCCCCGAAATCGGTCCCGCGCCCGAAGGCTGACCGGCACGGCCCGGTGTTCGGCCCAAGATTTTTCGGCGAAAAATCTTGGGCGTCCCGCAGGCGGATGCGGGGTCAGGCGGTCGCCTTGGCCAGCGCCTGATCCAGATCGGCGATGATGTCTGCCGCAGTTTCGATCCCGATCGACACCCGCACCACATCGGGTGCCGCCCCGGCCTTGATCTGCGCCTCCTCGCTGAGTTGCCGGTGCGTGGTCGAGGCGGAGTGGATGATCAGGCTGCGGGTATCGCCAAGGTTCGCGACATGGCTGAACAGCTTCACATTGTCGATCAGCTTCACACAAGCCTCATACCCGCCCTTCACGGTGAAGGTGAACAAGGCCCCCGGACCCTTCGGCGTGATCTTCTTGGCCAGCGCGTGATAGGGCGAGGACGCAAGCCCCGGCCAGGTCACCTTGCCGACGCGGGGGTCGGCCTCCAGCCACTCCGCCACCTGCTTCGCGTTCTCGAGGTGCCGATCCATTCGCAGGGCAAGCGTCTCGATCCCCATCAGGGTGTAATGCGCGCCTTGCGGGTTCATCGTCATGCCCAGGTCGCGCAGGCCGATGGCGATGGAATGGAAGGTGAAGGCCATGTTGCCAAGCGTCGGGTGGAAGACAAGGCCGTGATACGCAGGTTCGGGCTGGGAAAGCGACGGGAACTTGTCATCCGCCGACCAGTTGAACTTGCCACTGTCCACCACGATCCCGCCGGTCACGGTGCCGTTGCCGGTCAGGTACTTGGTGGCCGAATGGACGACCAGCGTCGCGCCATGCTCGATCGGGCGGCAGAGGTAGGGGCTGGCGGTGGTGTTGTCGACGATCAGCGGTAGGCCCGCCTTGTCGGCGATGCCCGCAATCATCGGCAGGTCGCTGATCGCCCCGCCGGGGTTGCAGATCGTCTCACAGAACAGCGCACGGGTGTCGCCGTCGATGGCTGCCGCAATGGCCGCCGGATCGTCGAAATCGACGAACTTGGCCGACCAGCCGAACTTGCGGATCGTGTTGGAAAACTGCTGGATCGTGCCGCCATATAACCGGGTGGAGGCGACGACATTGCGCCCCGGGGCCATGATCGGAAACAGCGCCATGATCTGCGCCGCATGGCCCGAGGAACAGGCGATGGCCCCCGCCCCGCCCTCCAGCGCGCAGACCCGGTTGGCCAGCGCCGACACCGTCGGGTTGGTCAGGCGCGAATAGATGTAGCCAACCTCCTGCAGGTTGAAGAGCTTGGCCGCATGGTCCGCATCGCGGAACACATAGGCGGTGGTCTGGTAAATCGGCACCTGCCGCGCGCCGGTCGCGGGGTCAGGCTCGGCACCCGCATGGATGGCAAGGGTCTCGAAACCCTGGGGTCTGTCGGTCATGTGATCCTCCCTCATTCACCGGCAAGGGTAGGAGAGGATCAGGCCTGTGGCAACGTCCCCTGATCCGGGCCAGGGACCGGCGGCAAAGAAAGAAAGGAAAGCTTGGGTTGCCCGGCCAAAGCCGCCCGGTTCGTTCCACCCCGATCTTGCCCGGCGGAAGAAAATTCTTCGCCGAAGAATTTTGGCGCGCCTTGCCCCCGATATTCGGCGGCTTCGAACACCCTGCGCACCGCTTCGGTGTCGGGGTATTCGATGATCGACACAACCTCGGGCAGGTCGCTGCCAGAGAGGGTGCGCTTGACCTCGTACCGGTTGATCAGCCGCGCGCCTGCGGTCTGCATCAAGGGGCCGACCACCTCCAGATAGCGGTGCAAGGCGCCGTCACCCCCAGGACGAAGGGAGGTCAGCGCAAGAAGCGTCGTGGGCATCGGGTAGCCTTTCCTGTGACCGACCTGACGGTGCGGACTGTGGTTTGAAGCCCCTGCCGGGGCAAGCCCGCTCCTGCGGGTCCCGGTCAGGCCCGGATATCCTTCGGGCTGCCCATCACCACGAAGGTGGTGATCGATTGCACCTGCGGCAGGATGCCAAGGACATCGGTGTGCCAGTGCTTGTACCCGGCCAGATCGGTGGCCTCGACCCGCAGAAGGTATTCCACCGTGCCGGTGATGTTGTGGCACTCCCGCACTTCGGGCGCGCGAGAGACGGCCCGTTCGAACGCCTGCTGCGCGGCCTTGGTGTGGACGTTGAGCCCGACCGTGACATAGGCCACGAAGCCGATGCCCAGCTTTTCGCGATCCAGGATGGCGCGGTAGCCCTTGATCACGCCGGACCGCTCCAACCCCTGAACCCGGCGCAGGCAGGCCGAGGGGGACAGGCCGACACGCTCGGCCAGGGCAAGATTGGATTGACGCGCGTCCTGGGCCAAAGCGCGCAATATCCGGCGGTCTATGTCGTCAAGTTGGATCATTTATTGTGACGTTAGCCGAAATTGCGGCAAGTTTGCAATCCTGGATCGCGGGGCCTGGTGCAGGATCAGCGCCATGACATACGAGCTTCTGATTGCCCTTCTCGGGTTTGCTTTCGTCACCTCGGTCACGCCGGGGCCGAACAACATGATGCTTCTGGCCAGCGGGGTGAACTTCGGCTTTCGCCGCACCGTGCCGCATATGCTCGGGATCAGCGTCGGCCATTCGCTGATGGTGTTTCTGGTCGGCCTCGGGCTGGCCGGGGTGTTCAAGGCCTGGCCACCCGCACTTCTCCTGCTCAAGGTCGCGTCGGTCGCCTATATGCTGTGGCTGGCCTGGAAGATCGCCCATGCCGGTGCGCCGGGCGAAGGGCGGGTCGCGGCGGGGCCGATGACCTTCCTGCAGGCGGCGGCGTTCCAATGGGTCAACCCCAAGGCCTGGGCGATGGCGCTGGGCGCGGTGTCGGCCTATGTGCCCGACCCCTCGGTCGCGGCCTATGCGCTGGTCGCGGTGGTGTTTGCAGCCGTGAACCTGCCCTCGGTGTCGGTCTGGGCCGGGGCCGGGCAGGTCGTGCGGCACTGGCTTGAGGGGCCGGGGCGGCTTTTCGCGTTCAACTGGACGATGGCGGGGTTCCTCGTGCTGTCGCTGTGGCCCGTCGTGATGCTGGAGTTGTAGGCCCGCGCGTGGGCAGATTGCCCACCCTACGAGGCGCGTGGGCGGATCGCCCAGCCTACCGGATCCAGAACCCTTCGCGTTTCAACGTGTTGCGGATCGTCTGTTCGCGCGGGGGCAACCGGTCGCGGTCAAACAGAGCCCGCGCCTTCTGGCCCTTGTTCTGGTAGACGGTCAGGCGCATCGCCTCCCACTCGCGAAGTGCGGGGCGGATGGTCTTGTCGCGCGCCACAGCCTCCAGCACCGCGACGGCATGGTCGCTTTCGACCGCGTACAACAGCGGCAGGATGCGGTAATGGCAGGTCGCCGCGCCATCAAGGGCGGCAAGCTCGGGCCCCGGGCGACCGCCGCCGAAGGAATGGATGACCAGGGGCAGGGTGATCTGATCGAGCCAGGGGAACAGCTCCTGGCAGACCAGCGCCTCGGGCGGGGTGTCGCGGATGTCCCGCGCCCAGGCGAGGAAGCGGTCCCCGAACGCGCGCGGGCTTTGATGAAAGAACCAGCCCGCGTTGAAGTAAAGGAACCGCTGCCAGTAGTCCTTTGGCTGGCTTCCATCCAGCGAGCTTTCCAGGTCAAGCCCGAAGCGGTCATAAAGAGCCGCCCAGGTTTCCGTCAGGGTCGGGCCGTAAAGCTCTACCTTCGGCCAGGTGTTTTCCCGCTTCATCGAGGCGGAGGGGCGGGTGAAATCGAAAGCGATTTCAGAAAGTGGGCCGGTGATCAGCGTATCGGTGTCAAGAAACAGGAACGGCGCATCGGGCAGGGCGGCAAGCGCCTCGATCTTGTTGCCATTGGGGTAGTCGCTGCCAAAAACCTCTGCGGTGAAGGGCAGGATTTCGGCCCCAAGCCCCTTCAGGACCACGCGGGTCTGGTCCGACATTCGGGGATCGCCCTGCCATTTGCCACCCGGCTGTGGTTCGGCGATGTAAAGCCTGCCGGAAAAGCCCGGGTCAGAGTGGCGGAGAGAGGCTGCCAAGAGGATCGCCTCATGCTCCAGCCGACCGGACTGGCCGATGGCGAGGATGTTGAAGCTCATGGGCCGGGCGTGAAACGCAGGCTTGGACAGGACATGGCACCATCCAGCTTGGCGCATTCGGAATTCCCGATCTCGCGCACCTTGTACCCCGCCGCAACCAGCCGGTCGCGGATGTTGGCGGCTGCCTTCTCCGCCTTTGGGATGTCGATCAGCCGATAGCGCGCAAAGCCGCCCGAGGCGGACTGGCGGGCGGTCGACAGGATCGTCCCGGCGTCCGGCAGCGAACAGTCGGTCTTGAAAGGCAGGACGCCGGGTGGGGTCTGAACCTCGGCCCCCTTGTGGCCCCAGGGGGTGACGAGCCGGGTCAGTTCGGCAATCCCCGCCGCATTGGTCCGGGCGGAGCGGCCGACGAGCACCTCAGCCTCGGTCACCAGAATGTCGCCACCTTCGGTATGGCTTTGCGCTTCGCTGACCGCGACCTCCTGGCCGTGACGCGCCTGCGGATGCGGGGCCATTTCCGCAGCCTCCCCCAGCCGCGAGGGCGCTCCGGGGCGCATGACAATGGCGCCTTGGGGCAGGCAAAGCGCGGTATCCTCGACAAAGACGTTGTCGGGGTAGGCCTCAAGTGGCGGGAGCTCGATGACCACCGTCCCGGTCTCGCGCAACGTGGCGATATAGTCGGCGTGATGCGCCTGCATCAGGGTCAAGTCGGGCGACCCGGTATCCATCGCGCGCAGGCCACGGGTGATGCTGGCAGCAGGGCGGCGGGTGATGGCACGGGTAAAGTGGGTTGAAAAGGACATGGGTCTGATCTTTCTGGCCTGCCCTTGGTGTCGCACCCGAACGGGGGCCGGTCAACCCGCCCAGGGCAGGGTCAGAGCGGGATGAAAGCTCCAGCGCCACCAGGCGTGATCCAGAAACTGCCCGGCAAGAAGCAGGAAGCTGAACGGCAGGGTGATCGCCATCGCCAGCCCGTACCACAGGACCGACATGAGGCGCGGGGGTAAGCGCGCCGGTTCCGCAGCCTCGGTCGCCTCGGTGCCGTCCCAGAGGCCGGGGCGCACCCCTGCGGCTAGCGGGGCCGCGCGGGCGTAGATGCGGGTCGCGACGGTTTGAGTGATCCAGGCGGTGGCGAAGGCAAGGCCGCCAAGCGCCAGCGCGATCCGGCCTTGCAGCGTGGCCAATTCCGCCGGTTCAAGATCGGCAATCCATGGGGCCCAGTCGGTCGCGGTGGCAATCAGACCCCGCGCCGCCGCAAAGGGCAGGGCGAAGGTGGTGACCAGAAGCGTCAGCGCCGGAACCCGCCAGCCCGCCTGCGCCAACAGCGACCGCAACCGCCGCAGCTCGAACGCGGCGGAAAGCCGATCCTCGACCGCAAGATGGCAGCGCATCAGGGGCAGGACCGGCAGGATCAGCGCGGCGGCGACCGCTCCGACCAGAAACACCGAAGGGCCGACAAAGGCCTGCTCATAGCCCTTGTTGAACGAGTTTTCCCAACCCGCCCACCACGCCCCAAGCCACAGAAGCGTGAAGGGCAGCGTCCAGGCCAGAAGCGCTGTCAGCGTCATCACCCCCGCGCGGATGTTTGCCCCCAGACCCCCCAAGGCGCGGGCAGTGCGTCCCGAAGCGCGCCCCTGCCCCTCACGCGGGCCGAAAAGCCAGCCCGGCGCTTCTTCCGATCCGCCGAAGCGGGTGCGTGCGCGCCATCCGCTTTGCCGGGTCAGCCAGCCAAGCGCCAGGATCGACAGGACAGGGCCGGTGCAAAAGAACGTCCCGACCAGGGCACTCAACAGGAACCGACCAAAGGCGGCTAGGCGACCGGGCGCGTTCGCCCCAAGGTTTTGCGAGGAAAAATCCTGGGTGGCACGGGGCGACGCGGTCATAAAAACAGACCGTCGAGAGCGGTTCCCTCTGCCCGGGACGGCGCAAAGCCCATCGCGGCGGCAATGGTCGGGGCGATGGCGGATTGATCCACCGGCCGGTCGACGACCCCCCGCGCGATGCCGGGGCCAAAGATCACCGCCCAGATCTCATGCGCGGAGCGGGAGTTGAAATGGTGCTGGAACGGCACCTCGGCCAAGGGATTCGCGTCGCGGCCGCAATCGGGGGTGATCACGAAGATCGTGTTGTCGCGGTAGAAGGGGTCAGCGTCGGCGGCGGCGACAAGGCGCTGCAAGCCTTCGTCGATGATGGCGATGGCGCGGGTATAATGGCTTGGGTTGCCCCAATGCACATAGTCGGGGTCCTGATAGTTCACCATCAGGAAGCGCGGCTGCAACTCGGCCATGGCGCGTACCGAAAGCTCGGTCAGCAACCGGTCACCGCGCGGGTTCTTGAGGCCGGTATCGCCATAGGACTGCCGCCAGCGCGC
>NCDS01000134.1 GCA_002280315.1 Rhodobacterales bacterium 32-66-7
GATGGCCGCGTTCCGCTTGTCGAGTTCCATCTGGTAAAGCCGCGACTTCAGCGCCTTCATCGCGATATCGCGGTTCTGGTGCTGGGATTTCAGGCTCGACGTCACCACGATATTGGTCGGAAAGTGGGTGATCCTGACCGCCGAGTCGGTCTTGTTGACGTGCTGCCCCCCGGCACCCGAGGATCGGTAGGTGTCGATGCGGATGTCCTTGTCCTGCACCTCGATCTCGATGTTGTCATCCACCACCGGATAGACCCATACCGAGCTGAAGGACGTATGCCGCCGCGCCGCTGAATCGTATGGGCTGATCCGCACCAGCCGGTGCACCCCGGCCTCGGACTTCAGCCAGCCATAGGCGTTCTTGCCCGACACCTTGTAGGACGCCGACTTGATCCCCGCGCCTTCGCCTTCGGTTTCCGATTGCAACTCGACCGTGAAGCCGCGCTTTTCGGCCCAGCGGACATACATCCGCGCCAGCATGCTGGCCCAGTCGCAGCTTTCGGTGCCCCCTGCGCCGGCGTTCACCTCCAGGAAGGTGTCGTTGGCATCGGCCTCACCGTCCAGGAGCGCCTCCAGCTCTTTGGCGGCGGCGGTCTTTGCCAGCTCTGCCAGTGCGACCTCAGCCTCAGCCACGATCTCGGCGTCGCCCTCGGCCTCGCCAAGTTCGATCAGGTCCACATTGTCGCGCAAACCGGTGTCGATCAGCTTGTAGGTGCCAAGCGCGTCGATCAGCCCCTGGCGTTCCCGCATCAGCTTTTGCGCCTTTTCCGGATCGTTCCAGAGATCGGGCGCCTCGATCATCGCGTCGAATTCCTCCAGCCGGTGCGGCGCGGTTTCATGATCCATGCGCTGCGCCAGAAGTTTCAACGAGCGCTGGATCGCGTCGATATTGGCTTGGGTTTCGGCGCGCATGGGGCATTGGTCCTGGGGTTGGTGTCAGCGGGCGTGATAGCGCCAAGCCCGCGCCCCGGCAAGGGTGCGGCCTCGCCTCGGACAGGTTTCGGTCAGTAAAGCCCGCCCGAAGAGACGGTGCCGAAATCGGCCTTGTTCGGCACGACGACGCTTTCGCCCTCGGCATTGGTGATGGTGGTGCTCGCCTCGCTTTCGCCCTCGCCATAGGCGAAGAGCGGCAGGTTCGAGCCCATGGCAAAGCCGCCATCGACCATCGCACCAAGGCCGAAGATCGGCTGTTCACCGTCGCGGAAGTATTCGGCCACCACGTAATCGCCGGTCGCATCGTCCGGCAGAAGCGCCCCGGTGAAGCGGTCGATCTTGATGAAATAGCCGCCGGGGGGCACAGCGAACTTGCCGCCGCCATATTCCTTGATCGCCTCAAGCATGAATTCCTGGAACACCGGGCCGCAGAAGCCACCACCTGACGCCCCCGCCATGGTGCGCGGCTGGTCATAACCGATGTAACAGCCCGCCACGATGTTCGAGGTGTAGCCGATGAACCAGACATCCTTGCTGTCGTTCGTGGTACCGGTCTTGCCGGCCACCGGCACCGGCAGATTGACCCCCGCAGCAGTGCCGCGCTGCACCACACCTTCCAGCATGCTGGTCAACTGATAGGCGGTGATCGCGTTCATCACCCGCTCGCGGTTCGAGGTGATCCGCACGCCGGTCCCGGGGGCAAGCTGGTCCTGATCGCAGGTCTCGCAGATGCGCTGGTCGTGGCGATAGATCGTGCGGCCAAAGCGGTCCTGCACCCGGTCAACCAGCGTCGGTTCGACCCGCTCGCCGCCATTGGCGAACATCGCATAGGCGGCGACCATCTTGAACAGCGTCGTCTCCTGCGCGCCAAGCGCGTTGGCAAGGAATGGCTCCATCCGGTCATAGACGCCGAAGCGTTCGGCGTAGCTTGCAACGACCTGCATGCCGATTTCCTGCGCGACCCGCACCGTCATCAGGTTCCGGCTCTGCTCGATCCCGGTGCGAAGCGGGGTCGGTCCATAATATTTGCCCGAGGCGTTCTTCGGCGTCCAAAGGCCCTGTGGGGTGTCAACCTCGATCGGGGCGTCGACCACGATCGTGGCGGGGGTAAAGCCGCTGTCGAGCGCTGCGGCATAGACGAACGGCTTGAAGCTTGACCCCGGCTGCCGCGTCGCCTGCGTGGTGCGGTTGAAGACCGAATCCTGGTAGCTGAACCCGCCCTGCATCGCCAGGACCCGGCCGGAGTTCACGTCCATCGCCATGAAGGCGCCCTGCACTTCGGGCACCTGACGCAAGGACCAGCGGCGGAAGGTGCCATCCTCGTTCGTCATCGCGCGGACCAGCACCACCTCACCCACGGCCAGAAGATCGCCGGCAACCTGCGCGCGGCGGCCAAGCTGCCCCTCGGCAAGTTGTTTTCTCGCCCAGGTCACATCCTCGGCCGGGATGAAGTGGCCATCCTCGACTTCCGCAACACCTTCGATGCCGATCCGGGCGTCACTGTCGCCGACCGAAAGCACCACCGCGGGGAACCAGGTGGCGACATCGCGCGGCACCTCAAGCGCTGCCAGCGCCTCACGCCAGCTGGCCTCGGACCCCAGCACCTCAACCGGGAGGACTTGCCCGGTGCCGCGCCAGACACCCTGATCGCGGTCAAACTTCTCCAGCCCCTTGCGAAGGGCGGCGGCAGCAGCCGCTTGCAGGTCGGCATCCACCGTGGCGCGGATCGTCAGGCCGCCGCTGAAAAACTCTTCCTCACCAAAGGTGCTCGACAGTTGCCGCCGGATTTCATCGGTAAAGTAGTCGCGCGGCGGCAGGGATTCGCGAAATGCTTCGAAATAACCCCCCTGAACCGTCTCGAGCGGGGCGGTCGTGGCGGTCTCATAGCTCGGCTGATCGATATACCCGTTGTCGAGCATCTCTCCCAGAACATAGTTGCGGCGTACAATCGCGGCATCATATTCCTGCACCGGACGCAGGCCCTTTCCCGGCGATTTCGGCAGGGCGGCGAGATAGGCAATCTCGGCGACGCTGAGGTCACCCAGCGTCTTGTTGAAATAGGTCTGGGCGGCGGCGGCAACGCCGAAACTGCGGTAACCCAGGTCGATTTCGTTCAGGTAAAGCTCCAGGATCTTTTCCTTGGACAGCGTGGTCTCCAGCCGCGAGGCGAGGACGATTTCCTTGATCTTCCGTTCGGCCGTGCGATCCGATGACAGAAGGAAGTTCTTCGCGACCTGTTGCGTGATCGTCGACGCGCCCCGGATCTCTTCCCCGCGCGAGGCGACCGCGTCGATGGCCGCAGCGAGCATGGCCCGGGGATCATAGCCCTTGTGGGAATAGAAGCTCTTGTCCTCGGCGCTGATGAACGCCTGCTTGACCAGATCGGGGATATCCTCGGCCGGGACGAACAACCGCCGTTCCCGGGCGAATTCGTCGATGATCCTGCCCTCGCCGGAATAGATCCGGCTGATCGTGGCGGGGGTGTATTGCGAAAGATTTTCGATCGACGGCAGGTCGCGGGAATACATGTAGAAGACGCCGCCCACCGTCAGCGCGGCAAACATCAGCCCCAGCGTGATCGCCGAGAAGATGCCGCCAAAGAACGATCCGATAAAGCGAAGCACCGCTGCCCTCCGTTGCCACTGCCTTGCCTATAGCAGACGCGGGCCGCCGTCAAAAGCTTGGCCGATCACGGTTGGGCAAATCGGCGTAGACCTGCGGGATTTCTGCCGGTCATTCGGATTTCAACTGGCGGAGCGCGGAATCCTCGGCATCCCAGGTGACCAGCGCGGTGCGGATCGCCCCTGCCATGGTGGCGCGCCAGTCCGGGTCGGTCAGCCGGCTGAAATCACGGGCGGAGGAGAGGAACCCAAGCTCCAGCAAGACCGACGGGATATCGGGCGTCTTCAGCACCGAAAACCCGGCGGTCTGGCGCGGGCGGCGGTGCATCCGGATCTCGGCCGCCCTGATCGCGCCGACGACCGCTTCGGCCAGCCGGTCGGTGCGCGGCCGGGTTTCGGTACGCGCCATGTCCATCAGCACTTCGGCGACCAGATCGTCCTGCTCGGAAAGGTCGATCCCCGCCAGAAGGTCATCCCGGTCATGCCGTTCGGCCAGCGCAGCACTCGCCGCGTCCGAGGCATCTTCGGCCAGCGTGTAGACCGTGGCCCCCTGCGCCTCGCCTTCGGCAAGGGTGTCGGCGTGAAGGGACAGGAAGATGTCCGCCTCCATGCTGCGGGCGATGGAGGTGCGGGTCTCCAGCGGCACGAAGACATCATCATCCCGGGTCAAGACCACGGCGAACCGGCCATCGCGAAGGAGCACCTCTTTCAATTCCCGTGCGAAGGTCAGCATCAGGTCAGCCTCGCTTTGCCCATCACGCTCCGCCCCCGGGTCGATGCCGCCATGACCGGGGTCGAGAACCACCATGATCGGGCCCGAGCCTTCGGGCAGCGGGGCCATCACCTCGGCCGGGTCGGGGGCGGCCCAGGCGGCAAGATCGGGGCGCGCGGCCTCGACCGCAAAGGCCGCCGCATCGCCGGGCGCAAGCGTCACGTCGATGACTGCCCCTTCGGCCCCGGTGCGCATCTCGGACGCCTGAAGCCGGTAGGGGCCGGAAAGTTCGATCACCAGCCGCGACCAGCCGGGCCGGAAACTGCCCGCCCTTAGCGCGCGGATCGCCTCGGGCAGGGTCAGATCGTCGATCCCGGCCCAGTCCACCTCACGGGCGTCGATGATCAGCCGGGGCGGGTTGTCCAGAAACCGCAGCCGCCATGGCACGGGCTGGCTGATGGCAATCGAAAGCTCCACCCCCTGCCCCGAGGCGCGGAACGCCGAGGTCTCGGGCTGAAGGCGGGCCAGCGCCGAAAGCTCTTCGCCTTGCGTCGGGGTTGCAAGGGCAAGGCACACCAGCATCAATCGAAAAAGAGTCAAGCACCGCATGACGGCCTTTATCCCCGCTTGGCGCGGAAAAGGCAAACCCTGCCCCACAATGTTGCGGTGGAAAGCCACGGTGGGTCAGGCAGGAAGACCCGACTTGATCTTGACCGCGCCTGCCCGTTTACTGCGCTGGCCGATGCAGCCCTGCGACCGGCCGATCCCGTAAAGGAGCTTTCCGATGCGCCGCCCCGCCGCTTTCTGTGCCGCCCTGGCCATTACCCTTATCGGTTCGGCCAGCCTTGCTGAAGGCGTTGGCGCGATGACCCCAGAAGAGCGTGCGGCGTTTCAGGCCGAGGTGAAGGCCTATCTGCTGGAAAACCCCGAAGTTCTGGTCGAGGCGATGGGAATTCTGCAAGAGCGCGAATATGCGGCCGAACTGGCGCGCGACTCGGAAATCATCACCGCCCAATCTTCGGAGATCTTTGCGAGCCCGAACGACTGGGTTGGCGGCAATCCCGAAGGTGACATCACCCTGGTCGAATTCATGGACTACCGCTGCAGTTACTGCCGCAAGGCGCATGACGAGGTGCAGGCACTGATCAGGACCGATGGCAATATCCGCTTCATCCTGAAAGAGTTTCCGATTCTCGGACCGGAATCGCTGGTGCCCTCGCAGTTCGCCATCGCGGTCCGGATGCTTTACGGCGACGACGCCTACAAGGCGCTGAAAACCGCGCTGGACGGCGGCCTGGCGCGCCGCGCCGACAATGTGCTGATCTACGCCACCTCCAACCGCCGCCACCTGATGCCCGAGCGCATGCAGGACAATCTGGACAGCCGCAACGTCAATGGCGAAATTCACCCCGGCGAAGCCGTGGAAGAAAAAGTCTCGTTGTCCGAGCGCTTTGGCCTGTGGCTGTCGTTCTACCCATTTGACCAGGACACCTATCTGGCCGCCGTGGCGGTGTGGCTGGCGCATCACCAGCTGAAACTCACCCCGCGCGCCGAACGCGCCGCGCTCTTGTGGGCGCTCACCCGTGGCGCGCGCAGCGGCCGGGTGGCCTGGCAGTTTGCCTGCGACTGGGCCGGGCGCACCCCGGCCGAGCGCAAGGCGGATTAAACGACACACAAAACATGACCTCCACCCAACTTGTTGAAGTGGTCGCCGGGGTGCTGGTGCGCCCCGACGGCCGGTTTTTGCTGGCCTCGCGCCCGGTGGGCAAGGTGTACGCCGGCTATTGGGAATTCCCCGGCGGCAAGATCGAGCCCGGCGAAGCGCCGTATGCCGCGCTGGTGCGTGAGCTGCAAGAAGAGCTGGCCATCACCGTCACCGCCGCCACGCCCTGGCTGGTGCAGCAGTTTGTCTACCCACACGCCCATGTGCGGCTGCGCTTTTATCGGGTCAGCGCCTGGCAGGGCGAGCCGCAGGCGCAAGAAGGCCAGCAGCTGAACTGGCAAACCC